>JBDLIC010000139.1:0-9608 GCA_039715075.1 Nitrospirota bacterium | reverse complement strand
AAACTAAATCTTATCATCTTATTTTGCATCTTTGCTGCCTTCCATTAGGGGCTTGCGCCATGCACTCATAAGGAAATAATGCTATCATCAGGCAATTGACGCACAAATAACTTTCGATATGATTAATAGCTAATGTCAGGCTATGACTTATCAACAGTACTGATGAATTATTTATAATAATAATCTGGATGTTGATAAGTGGGGAGCATTTTATAAGAATTTCAAAAACTAATGTAGACAAATAATAACGAAATACAGGACTGGATTATTGAACATCAATTTACTGGATAATTGAGAAGCAGGGAGGTGGCATGAGAAATAATAATATCTAATTTAACATAATATATCTTATCGGACATTGACACCGTCAAAGTTTTGTTAAGAAGATGTGAAAACCTGCCTTTCATCTCTCTTCAAGGGGCTTCTAATATAGGTTTTTCATGGATTGCACAACTTTTAGGCAGTTTAAATACAGTTTAATTTCAATAAGTTAGGTAATATTCTGATTATTTAAGGGGTTGCGCAATTAGTACGCCATCTGTCAAAGAAATGACCTTTACCTTAAGGATTTGCCCTGATATTAAGGAATGAGCCTTAACATGAATTCGAAGATAATTATCTGAAATTGCACTATAAAAATCATTGCTTTTAATCTTTTTTTCAATTATAACATTAAATGTAGCACCTAAACTAGCTTTAATATAACGATAATTCAATTCATTGCTTATGTCCAGAAGTTTCTTTACCCTTATTTTCTTTGATTGGTCGCTTATTTGACGATCCATCAATGATGCCTTCGTATCAGGTCTCTGTGAATATGGGAATACATGTAGATAGCTTATGGGAAGACTTCTAATAAAGTTTACAGTAGTATCAAAATCTGTATCACTTTCACCCGGAAAACCTGTTATTAAGTCTGTGCCAATAGAAATGTCAGGACATTCTGCTAATATATTGTTGATAAGTCGCCTGAACGTTTCTGTGCTATATCGTCTGTTCATAGCCTCAAGAATTTTATCAGAACCACTCTGCAGTGGAATATGGAGATGTGAACAGACCTTTTCTTCTTTGATGAGTTTCAAAAAACCCATCTTGAATTCCTGTGGTTCGATTGAGCTAAGTCTTATACGCGCTTCCGGATAAGAGTCTGTAATCTGAGTAACTATTTTTAACAACGAGCTTCGTGGCTTCAACTCCATACCGTATGATCCTATATGAATGCCTGTCAGGACCACTTCCCTGTATCCGTCTTTGATAAGGTTTTCCATGGACAGCATAATATCGTGCTCGCACAGGCTGCGGCTCATTCCCCTGGCACGCGGGACTGTGCAGTATGTGCAGGAGAAGTTGCATCCGTCCTGAATCTTCATAAAGGCCCTGGATCTGTTGGAATAATAAGGTGCAGCCTTCAATTTGGCTTCTGGAGGATTAACGATTATAAAGGGTTTATTCTCTGTTGAAAGATTCTGAAGGCAGTCGACAAGCCCGTCCTTGTCTGAATTCCCTAAAACAGCACTGATGCCGTCAATTTCAGATATTACCTCTGGTTTTAATTGAGCATAACATCCTGTTGCAATGACCTTTGCCCCTGCCTTTACGGCCTTCCTGATTAACTGCCTGGACTGATAATCGCTTTTTGCTGTTACTGTGCATGTGTTAATGATAGAAATATCGGGGTTGTCTGAATGGTCTACTATTTCATAATCATTATTTCTCAGGACCCCTTCTATAGATGCGCTTTCTGACTGATTAACTTTACAGCCCAATGTCTGGATGGAAACTTTCATAAATCAATTTCAGATTTCAAATTACAAATTTCAAATTAATCTGAAATCTGTAATTTGAAATTTATATCTTTTCTCCGTCTAAAGAATGCATTCTGGCCTTAAGGATTTTCACCTGGATGATTTTCCCGATATCGTCATTGTCCCCGCAGAAATTGACGATCTTGTTGGTCCCCGTTCTGCCGGTCATTTTGTCAGGATCAGTTCCACTTTTGCTTTCGACCAGTATCTCAGGGGATTCACCTTCAAGAGTTTTGTTCTTCCTGAAGGTAACGGATTCCTGCAGTTTAAGAATTTGAGAGAGTCTTCCGGATTTAATCTCTTCATTAATATGGTCCGGCAGATCCAGTGCTTTTGTACCGGGGCGTCTTGAATACTTAAAGGCAAATATCCCGTCATATTCAACATCGGACAGGGCAGTCATCGTACGATCAAAGTCCTCTTCTGTTTCACCCGGGAACCCTGCGATAATATCAGTTGTTATGGCTATACCCGGAATTGATTCCTTCAGCAGGTCAATCTTGTTTTTGTATTCATCATATGTGTACCCTCTGTTCATAGCTTCAAGGACCCTGTCAGAACCTGACTGTACAGGCAAATGCAAATGCCTGCAAACTTTCGGCAGTTCTTTCATTGTATTTATAAGATTATCGGAAAAATCCCTGGGATGGGAGGTAACAAACCTTATTCTTCGGATTTTCTCAATAGTATGAATTTTTTTTAACAGGTCCGGGAAGTCGATATTTCCCTTAAGGGTTTTGCCGTATGAATTTACATTCTGACCCAGCAGTGTGACCTCTGTAAACCCCTGGTCAGCCAGTGCCTGAATTTCATTATAGATGTCTTCCGGTGGCCTGCTCCGTTCCCTGCCCCTGGTATAGGGTACAACACAGTAGGTGCAAAAATTATTGCACCCGTACATAATGGAAACCCAGGCCTTCACCCGCCCTATTCTCTTCATTGGTAATATTTTTGTATGGTATTCGGGGTTGTCGTTAACAGCCGTCGAGCGTCGAGCGTCGGGCGTCGAGCGTAAAGACATGTCCTGTTGTCCGTCTTTAACGTCCGACACCCGACGCTCGACGCCCGACGCTTCAATCCACGATTGAAGATTATCGATATTATTGGGTCCGAATATAAAGTCCACATACGGGTACTTTATGAAAATCTCTTTTCCCTTTTGCTGGGCGATACATCCGGCGACAGCGATCTTAAGGTGAGGCTTATGCTTCTTAACCTTCTTCAATCTCCCGAGTTCGCTGAAGAATTTCTGCTCGGCCTTTTCACGTATACTGCATGTGTTTAATACAATCACATCAGCATTTTTAGAGTCTTCGGAGCCATCATACCCTGATTCCGAAAAAACACCGGCAATCTTTTCAGAATCATGGACATTCATCTGGCAGCCCATTGTTTTAATAAAATATTTCATTTTATAATTTTCACATTTCAAACAATATTTAAATTGAAATTAATTTTTATTGCATCAATTATTTTACAGTATCTTTCAGATAAAAAATAATCTCACAAAAAAACTATGCACTATTCTTTCACGTTGTTATGGATTAATTGCGACCTGCGAAATGAATGTTCAACTGCTCATTGAAACATGTACAAGCAGTCTTGCCTCATAATTAGTATTTTAAATGTTGATAAAACAATTTTTTATTGGTCTTTTCTGTCGCTATTTAACATAATATACAATCATTTTATTTTAGTGTAACAATCCACATCTAAATGTAACCAGACAATATATTGCCTGCTGCATATTTTGAGGGACCTCAATTATGATGGAGTATGTAGCTCAGATTAAGAAAGTAATAGGCTTTCCTGTTATATTGTTGACTATCGTAACAATATCTCTGTCCGGCTGCGTAAAAGATCCAAAGTCCAAGTTTGAGGACTGCCTGAAAGAGGAAAGCAAAGTGAACCCCAACTATTACAACGCCCAGCTTAACTGCCAGAGCAGGACAGGTTATTCCCCTTAAGGAGTATCTGTCCGTCAATTTACATTTCCAGTATTCTCGTAATTCTCTTTAAATAAAAGCTGTTACGTTTAAAATTCTGACAGATTTATGTTTCAGAATGAAATGCCGATTAAGTAATATGATGAAAATGGGAATTAATTTTATGCTTTTCAGTTTTAAGATAAATATGCTCAGGTTATTAGGAAATAAATCAAAAAGCGATAAAAACCTGTCTGAGTTGTCAGGGGATAAGAAATAATAGTTTTTCTTGATATCAGGATATATGTTTCTTTAAATAGGAAAAGTTTCCGGTCAGTTTCCCGCCCTGAGTGACAACAGCCTTTCTTATCTCCGCAGGTATCGCCATATGGTTGGTAATATCATTTATCCCGTGTGCTGCTACCTGGTACACATAGTCACGTATAAGACCGCTGAAGTCATCAGACGCGTCCCTTGGGAGTTCTGCAGGAAGGTTGTCAACAGCCAGCACTGTTACACCCTCTGATTTATATCCGTCAGTAAATTTCTTTTCTGCGGGATTGTATGTAAAGGTTGGTTTCTCGCGTGTGGTTGTATTGTTCGTTATTTCGACTGACCCTTTGATGTCACATGACAGGTCACCGATAAACTCAAGACGGAAAGGCCCCTTTTTTGATAAAACGTTCAGCATTTTCCTGGTCACGAGGCGGGGAAACTTTTTGTCCCAGTAGGCTGTATTGAGCAGGACATTTATATATGGGAGATAACGGTCCAGGTTCGATTCGAAGTTGTTCGGGTTTTTCAGGTACTCTTCAAAATAGAACCCCCTGCCCTCTTTTGAACGGAACTTTTCTTCACGAAGAAAAACGATTTTATGCATCCTTCGGGTCTGTTTCTTATGGTGCTGATCAAATTCCATCATGTTCCGTGGATGTATTTCCAGAGGCCTGAACAGATCAAGTATTTCCTGCACTCCCCTCGACACATTGCCGTGACCGGTAATGCCGATTATAAACGGGGAAAGTTCCCTGGCGAGTCCATTTTGCTTTATATGTCCGTTCACCTCCTCAAGAGCATCTTTCATTACATCCAGCGATTCATATTCATATGCAGGACGGATTAAAGAAAAGGGATTTTTTATTCCCTTCCAGTCAAGCTTTCTGCCCAGGTAATGCAGGGTGTCAACTATACCGCATATACCGGCAAACCTCCCGAAATATACGAGACGGGCACCATGAAGGTCAACAATTCTTTCATAATCAACAAGAGATATCTTCTTTTTGAGACAGGCCTTAAGAAGAGGCATATTATGCTTCTGTCCTTTAGCCGTGTGCGAAAAGACCATATATATCTTGCCGGAATGCAGGTCATGCACCCGCGGTTCCTTTATTCCCACCAACAGAGATGCATTTCTGATTTTATCTGTAATCAGCGCCCCGTTCTTTTTGTACTCCCCATCGCTGAATACGCGGCCGGGGCTGCTCTCAACTTCAACTTTAACTCCGCGGTCAACAAGCCACTCTACATCAGCGGGCACAAGCGGTGCACGGTGTTCAAACCCTTTGGTCTCTCTTAATATCCCTACAACAAGATTATTTCTCATTTGCTGTCCTTTTATTTATTTATCATAAATTACATTATTTTTCACGATTATTTATCATATATAATTATTTATGGCTGCACAACAGCAGCGTGACTAATCTTTATGAATATATTTAAACTGCATAATATCTCATTTTCTTACTCAGGGGGCAGCACGGTTTTTGAAAATATTGATCTTGATATAAGCAAAAAGGACCTTATCATTATTCAGGGGGAGTCGGGGTCAGGCAAAAGTACATTCCTTAAACTCTTCAACAGATTTTGCAGCACTTTTGAGGGAAGGCTGTTGTTTCATGAAAAGGAGATAAGAGAGTACGGGATCGAGAGGATCAGGAGTTCCGTTATATACCTCCCCCAGCTTCCTTTTATGATACATGGAACGGTAAGGGACAACCTTTCGTTTCCTTTCACATTTCACTCGCACAAGGGGAAAGAGTTTGATTCCCAAAAGGCCGGGGAATGGCTGGAATACTTTCAGCTTGATATACCATTTGAACGTGATGCTCTTCAGCTTTCGATCGGACAAAAGCAGAGAATAGCCTTGATCCGTTCGATCCTGCTTGAGCCGGAAGTATTGCTTCTTGATGAACCGGGTTCTGCCCTGGACAGCAAGAATAAAAAGTTGATCGAACAGAAGATAGAGGCACTGATCGATTCTGCGGGTATTACAGTGATTATGGCCACGCACAGTGAAGTCAGCTTTACGGATTCATGGGTAAGATTTTTAAATCTTGATAATAGAACATTAACAGAAAAGAAAATTGGCGACTGAGATAGATGAACAATGAATTAATAAATATGTCCTGGATGCATGTTGCGGTTACAACTCTTTTTATTATTTCAGCAGGTGTCTGCTCTATATGTCTGAGGCTGAAACTTGAAAAGGACCTGCTTATCGGTACGATCAGAACGTTCATCCAGCTGTTTCTGCTCGGATATGTACTGAAATATGTCTTTGCACTTAATAATCCGCTGTTCATATTTTTCCTCTTTTCGCTCATGATATATTTTGCGGCCTCGATCATTTCAGGGCGAGTTAAAGAAAAAAAGGTCCCCTACTTCCTTCCGGTTCTTGCCTCCATGTTTTTAAGCTATGTGATCATAAATTCGATCGTAATGACCGTTGTGATACAGGTAGAGCCGTGGTACTATCCGGTATATTTTATCCCTATAGGAGGGATGATTATCGGCAATTCCATGAATGCCCTTGCCATATCCATCAATATCTGGTTTGACACACTGAAGAAAGAGAGGGACAGGATAGAGCTTTACCTTTCTCTCGGAGCAACACCGGTCGAAAGCACATCCGATAACTTCAAGAATGCCATTAAGTCCGGGATGATCCCCTCAATTAATGCATTAATGTCAGTGGGGGTCGTATCCATTCCCGGCATGATGACCGGACAGATCCTGGCGGGTGTAGATCCCCTTATCGCGATCAAGTATCAGATCGTCATCATGCTTCTTCTGGTGGGTTCGACTACGATATCAACAGTATTTGCTCTCCATATTGTGAGAAGGCTTTCATTTACCGTAAACCATCAGCTGAAGATCTAAGAGCTTATCAATCGGCCGGGTGGGCCAGTCTGAAACCCATGCAAACGGCCCGGGCGCCCGCCACATTCCAGTAACGGCTTGTTGTCCGTGCAGTATCGGGCTGGAGGTCCCACGCACCGCCTCGAAGAATTTTATCAGTGCCTTTGTTCCCTCCCCGGGGATTGAGACGCGGGCTATTCTGGTAATAGTCCTTAACGTGCCAGTCACTGACCCATTCATACACATTGCCTGACATATCATATATACCCAGGTCATTAGGTCTGAAACTTCCCACCGGAGCAGTGTAGACATACCCGTCCCGATAACCCTTCCAGACTTTCAGTCCTGACAATTCATTTAATGCAGACTCATCAGCTACATTACCCGAAGGTTCTCCATTGCCCCAGCTGTATTGATGTTCTTTTCCCGCAGACCTTGCTGCATACTCCCATTCAGACTCTGTGAGCAGCCTGTATTTAACTGATTCCTTCTTGTTCAGCCACTGAATGTAGTTGTACGCGTCATTCCAGCTTATACATACCACAGGGTCACTTTCTGTCTGTGGAAAGCCCGTGTTGTCCCAGTAATGATCTTTTATCTTTTTTTCTGTTCCTTCACCTACCCAGCTATGGCATCCGTCCTGCAGTTCGGCTTCACTCCTGTATCCCGTTGCTTCAGTAAACATCCTGAACTCACCCACAGTGACTTCATATTTTCCTATATAAAAGTCATCGACACAAACCTCATGGACAGGTTTCTCATTTGAAGGTACATTCCTGAAAATATCTCCCATCTGAAAACAGCCGCCACTGACAAGGACCATATTGTCAGATAAACCGGATCGCCTGCTGTCCGCAGCAGACATGGAAGGTATCGTAAGCAATATAAATGTAAACACAAAGCATAAAAAAACAACCTGCTTTATGAAAAAGTTCCTTATTCTTTTATATCTTTTTTCCAATCCCTTATGTCGTCTTATATACATACCTTATCACTTAATATGGTACTCTACTATGTCCTTATCCTGGAGAACATAATCCTTCTGGACCCTCTGACCATCAAATTTTCCTGAGCCCCAGATACAGGCATATTTGAGGTTCCTGAAAAAATCCTTATGTATGATCTGCGCAAGGTCGAGTACATTTGAACCGAATGAAAGAGTAAACGGTGAACCCATGTCCGCCTTTTTCCCCGGTTCTTTTGAATATACACGGATGATATGTGAATTTTCAAAGACAGTCTTTTTCAATATCTCAATGCCATCTTTTTTAAGTGCGGAAGATATAACAACTGGGTATTCAGTTTCATACTTTCTTTTTAAATCTCCGGCTGCCTTATCATCCGCAAGGTCAGACTTATTGGCGGTAATAATGAGGGGCTTAAGAGAAACAGCTGATAGAGTGTTCTCCTCAGTCTCAGTCTTACGTATTAAAGGTATCTTCCATTTACTGAGCTGTTCAAGCAGGAGTTCCGCCTGGATGTCCGCATCCTCATTCAGGTCCGTAATGAGCATTAACATGTCAGCACTTCTTAGAATTCCTGAAACCCATCCATCTGTAGATTCATTACCTAAAGGCGGAAGATCGACCAGCTGAAACTGGATGTCCTCAAAGGGCATCATGCCGGAAAGCGGCATTACCGTGGACATAGGGAAGTCAGCAATTACCGGATGTGCATTTGTCAAAACCGAAAGGATAGACGACTTTCCGGAGTTGGCAAAACCAAGAAGCGCGATCTGGGCTGCACCCTGTTTTTCTACACTGTAAAGGTCTCCTTTGCCGGATTTCTTTTTCTTTGCTGAATCTACACGTAATCTTGAAAGCCTCCTTCTGAAGTCCGCACGAAGTTTGTCCGTTCCTTTATGCTTGGGAATCGTAGAGATCAGTGTTTCGAGGGCATAAACCTTTTCCTGAGGTGTCACCGCCTTTTTATACTTTATTTCAGCTTCGTAATATTCAGGAGGTAAATTAGCCGGCATATAAAAAATATACCATAGAGAGGCCTATGGAAGTAAGCTTTTAATATGTCAGTTAAGTTTCTGATTTATTTGAAATTTCATTTTTTTGCGAAGATCTAAGAGAGAATCATGACTCTTGCATTTTCAAGAAGCTTTGTAAATCCCTTTTCTGATACAGGAGGGCTGAAAAAGTAGCCCTGCATTTCGTCACAATGGTATGATTGTAAAAAACTCCGTTGTTCTTCTTTTTCTACGCCTTCTGCTATGACCTTCATTCTAAGACTATGTGCCATTGCAATAATCGCTTTGACAATTCCTTCTGCATTATGTTCTTCTGATATATCTCTAATAAAAGATTTGTCGATTTTTACGGTATTGATCGGAAGCTGTTTCAAATAGCTGAGCGAAGAATACCCTGTACCAAAATCATCTACTGAAATTTGTGCTCCCATAGCAGACAACTCATGCAATACCTTAATACAGTTCTCTTCTGTAGCAATGCTCTCGGTAATTTCAATATCGAGGAACCGGGCAGGCATTTTGGTTTCCTGTATAATTTTTTCAACTGTTTCCAGAAGATTATTGTGCTGAAACTGTCGAACAGAAAAATTTACCTTCATAAGCAGCGGCTCATAGCCCATATCCTGCCACGCTCTGTTTTGGGCGCAGGCCGTCCTGAGTATCAATTCTCCAATTTTTAAAATAAGACCTGTTTCTTCAGCAAGCGGGATGAACTCCATAGGAGAAATAAGGCCGTCTCGCGGGTGATGCCAGCGGAGAAGG
>JBDLIC010000138.1:0-9621 GCA_039715075.1 Nitrospirota bacterium | reverse complement strand
TATCAAGTGTCTGTGTATAAAGTCAAACTTTAAGCCGTCATTCCCGTAATCTGTTGAGCGGGAATCCAGTTTTTTCAGCAAGTTCTGGATGCCCGATTACTAACTTCGGGCATGACAAAAATAAAAAACGGCAGTTTATACACAGACTCTATCAAGCCTGATCTTCCGCAAATCCTGAAACAATTTAATTTTTCCGCTAAAAATACCGATTAAATAGAAAAGCCATATTTTTATGGCCGAAAATAATGACTTACAGGAAGGTCAGTTAGAAAATGAAAAGAAATTTATTATTATCCCTGGTTATTACTTTAATGGTTTTACCATTACTCTCCTTTAAATCTTCAAATGTGATAAGCCCCAGTACAGCAGCACTGGTTGTTGTCTCAAGGCCGGCAATGGGTAACCAGGTAGCGAACGTCAATCCAACAGATATCATAAACTCGAGGGGTGGTTATCTGGATTCTGATATGCCTGAAATAAAGAGCAGTCAGGAAGAAGTTACCGTCGAAATCCTTGAACCGGCAAAAAAAGAGCCCGAGCTTCAACAGGAGGCAAAATTAACACCACCTTCTGACACGGCTCCATTGATCATTAAACAGGAGGCTGTTCCGCCGCAGATCCTGCAAACGGTTTTCACAATCCAGACCGGCAGCTTCACATATGCCCCTAACGCCCAGGAGCAGTTTCTTTCCCTGATCAACAAACTGGAAAATGAAGAGTTGAGTTTCCTCAGAATAGAAAAAATCGGAGAGTTTAACGCAGTAAGACTGGGCAAGTTCGAAAATTACAAGATCGCCGAAAAATTTCTCAATACAGTAAAGCCACGGATTTCAACAGCGATAATAATGAAAGCCTATATAAAAGAGCAAAGAACCATCCAGAAATTCGTCGAATAATAAATTCGATGTGTAGGGGCGGTCCCGGCGGGTCGCCCTTTTTTTATAAAAAATATACTGTTTTCTGTAATTATGACTCGGTTTGAATCAGGGCAGGCCAGCGGCCTCCCCCTACATTACGCTTTCAGCTTGATATGCCAGGGCTCATACCGCACTCCCAGCATATTGTCCTGCGGGTAGCGGAGTTTCAGGTAACCGAGTTCGCTCAGTATTTTATATACCTTTGTTGTAGTAAACCGTTCAGTGAAATTGTCTGACCCAAAACCAATTTGCCCCACATCAAAATCGCCTTTTCCATGGAAGGAGTATCCCGGAGGCGCAAGCGAACGCGAGGCAAGCGAAAGATTGCCCTGATACTTATACGCCTTGTTCAGAAAGAGGAGAAACTGTTTCATAACACCCCGCACACCGGAGGTCAGAACCACCGGTTCACCAACCTCTTTTTTAATTTTCTCATATGTCTCCAGAGCATGGCCGTTAAATAGATAGTTGCCGGTATAAGGGATTTTCATAACGCTCCGTTGTCTGATCCTGTCCGTCAGTTTATCCAGCGGCTTCTGTCCTAAAAAACCGTAACGCGAGGCTTCGGAATAAAAGATCATTTCAATCAACCCGATCTCCGCCTTTGTAAACTCTCCCACTTCAGAGTACTTGCGGGCTATACTCAGTCCTCCGTCAAAACTTAGAATCTGAAAATTTCCGTGCCCTGCTGTCCTCTCGAGGCGCCTCAGGCGTTTCACTACAGACTCAAAAGTCCTGTAATCGGATTCATGTACTCGAATATCGTCATGATGAGTCTCATTAAAATGCTTCATCTTATACAGATAATCCCTGATATGGTCATCCATATGCTTCTGCGAAGATGCGGCAGGGTCGGCTGCATTCCTTGCCAGTACTTCAGGGGCAACTCCGAGTCCGATAATACCGAGGGTGAGGTTCTTTATAAATTCTCTTCTTTTCATTTCTTATAAGATAACAGTTTTATACCGGATTATTCATCATCCCGGCAAATTTAAGGCCCGCATATTGTATGAAGGATGCGGGTTAAGACCCTTTATCTCATATCAGCCTCTTTGGCCTCACTCTTTAGAAACAGTTTCATAAAGTCTGCAAGAATGATGTAAAGAGAAGGCACAAGGAGCAGCGTGATAAGGGTTGCAAAAAGAATTCCAAAACCAAGACTGATAGCCATGGGAATAAGAAACTGCGCCTGGACGCTCTTTTCGAGGATTATCGGTGTCAGGCCAAGTGAAGTTGTAAGCGAGGTCAGTACTATTGGACGGAAACGCCTTTGGGCAGATTCAACGACTGCCTGAAACATCTCGATACCCTGTTTTCTTTTCTGATTAACAAAGTCGATTAAGAGCAGTGAATCGTTTACTACTACACCGGTGAGGGCCACAATGCCGAACATGCTGAGTATGCTCAGGTCCTTTCCCATAACTAAATGGCCCAAAAGAGCGCCAACAATACCAAAGGGAATTGAAAACATGATTATGAAAGGCTGGAGGTAACTCCTGAAAGGGACGGCAAGAAGCGTATAAATAAGAAAAAGGGACATCATGAAGCCCATTGCCATGCTGCTCATTGAGTCATCGCGCTCTTTTGACTCTCCTTCGAGATCATAGGTCAGTCCCGGATAATCGACAATAAGTTCACTCAGGAGGGTCTCCTTTAATTCAGCAAGAATCTCTTCAGCATTTGCAACTTTACTGTCCACAGTTGCAGTAATGTTTATCACCCTTTTCCTGTCAGTACGGTTGATCTGGGTAAAACCGCGTCCTTCGTCAACGAATGCGGCCTGGGCAAAGGGAATCTCAACTCCGTCAAGGGTCCGTAAGCGCATTGATTCAAGGTCACCGATACTCTTTCTCTCTTCTTCAGGATAGCGCACCATGACCTTTACTTCATTTCGACCTCTCTGGAGCCTTAGCGCCTCTACACCGTAAAAGGCCCCCCGAATCTGTCGTCCAAGGTCTGTTTCAGTAATCCCGAGCGTACGCGCTTCAGATTTCAGTTTCAATTTAATTTCACGCTTACCCCTTGTGAAGTTGTCGGATATATCACCTGTCCCGTCATATTGGGCAAGGGCCTCTTTGATCCTTTCTTTTGCCTGCGAAAGTACATTGAAGTCTTCATGTGCAAGCCTGATGTCAATATTCGCTCCGAACCGTACAAGATTTGCAATGAGGGTAATTGACTCAGCGCCCGGTGTGTCATGGAGTTTTCGACGCAGTTCAGTGCTTATTTCTGCGGCTGATATGTCCCTCTCTTCGCCTTTTGTCAGAAGCATCATTACATCCGAAAGATGCGAACCTGATGAAGTCCCTCCGCCGCCGGCATGTCCTACTGCAATCGTACTGCCGACCGTAGAAAAGGAGTGTCGGAGAATACCCTTTCCCTCCGGCAGGTCTTTCTCATATTCTTTGACGACTTCCTTAATCTTACCGATGACAAATTGCTGGGCTTCTGTAGTGCTTTCAACCGGGGTGCCCTCCGGCATTTTTATAGAAATAGTGATAATGTCTCCTTCGACCTTGGGCATGAAACTGAACTTGACAATACCACCCTTTACAATCCCGATAGCAATAAGGATCATTGCAATTGATACCGCAAGAGTAGTGTACCGGTTGCGCAGGCAGCTTGACAGAAAACGTTTGTAAGGCCCGGCAATGAAATTCTCAAGCCATGTGACAAAACCGCGCTGTACCTTCGTAACAGAAGCGATCCCCCCGTTTGACGTACCGACCGTTGATTTAAGGCTCAGGTGTGCAGGGAGTATCAGGAGGGACTCAACCAGAGAAAGAAGCAGAATGGGAATGACAACAAATGGAATTACCCTGATAAATTTACCCATGGTACCGCCCACAAAGACCAGGGGAAGAAAGGCAGCCACTGTAGTGAGTACTGAAAAGATCACCGGCCGCGCTACTTCTATTGCTCCGTCAACAGCCGCATCCGAATATTTCTTTCCCATTCCGCGATGGGTATATATATTCTCCCCCACAACAATCGCATCATCAACAACTATGCCAAGCGCAAGTATAAAGGCAAAAAGGGAGAGCATGTTAAGCGAAACATCGAGTGAAGGCATCATAAGTAATGCACCGAGGAAAGAGATCGGTATACCGAGCATTACCCACAATGAAAGTCGTATCCTGAGAAACAATCCGAGAATAAGAAAGATAAGGACCAGGCCGATAACCGCATTTCTCAAAAGAAGGTTCATCCTGCTCTTATAGATCTCCGAGAAATCATACCATGAAGCTATCTTAAGAGAATCAGGAAGGGTTGCACGTTTCTGTTCCACATACCGCTTTACTGCCTTTGATATTTCAATGGGCTTTTGCATTCCAACGCGGTAAACAGCCACCATTGCGGCAGGTTGACCGTCGAATCGTGCATACTCGTCTGTTTCCTCAAAAGAGTCCTTTACCTCCGCTATATCACCAAGTTTCAGTTCTGTTCCATCAGGATTTTCAATAATAGTTATATCAGCATACCCGGGTCCCCGGTACCGCTTCTCTTTTGTACGGATAAGGACTTCGCCTCCCCTGGATTTGACAGCCCCTGCAGGCAGGTCAACAGACGCCTTTCTTATCCTGTCGGCAATCCGGTCCAGTGTAAGACCGTAGCGCTGCAGGGTATTCTCATTAACTTCAATTGATATTTCATAGGGACGAACACCCCTCAGGTCCACCTGGGTGATATTCGGCATGGCCAGCAGCTCGTCCCTCATTAATTCTGCCTGTTCACGGAGGCTCCGTTCCGAAGCATCACCGTATATAACCGCTGAAATAACTTCACGGCGAGCTTCGAGCTTTGAAATGACCGGTTTTTCCGCTTCTTCGGGAAAGGTAGTAATACGGTCGATTTCAGCCTTGACATCCTGAAGGAGCAAATCAGTGTCCTCACCCTGGAGCACTTCTACAGTAACAATGCCGGCACCTTCACCGGCAAGGGATTTAACCTCTTTAATTCCCGTAAGGCTGCTGAGGTTCTCTTCTATCTTCAGGATTATCCCGTCCTCAACCTCTTCAGGGCCTGCACCGGGATAGGCCACCCTGACCTGAACGAGATCAAGCTCTATCTCAGGAAAGACTTCCTGCTTTATCGAAAAAGCCATGACAAGACCGCCAAAGATAAATATCATCATCAAAAGATTAGCAGCCACATGGTTATGCGCCATCCATTTAATCGGACCCTTCACCTATTCTCCTTTTCCGTAATTCGTTGTTCGTCAATCGTTGTTCGTTATTCGTCAATCGTCTTTCATCGTTCTCAACTTCATACCATTAGCCGCTCCAGAGATATTTGTCAGCACAATTCTGTCTCCGTCAGCCAGTCCCTTACTTAAGATTACAGCCTCCTTTTCAAAACGGAGAGGAGTGACGCTTCTGATCTGAAGCTTCTTCTCTTTTTCCATAATCCAGACCGTTGAATTGTCGCGGAGGGCAACTCTGGGAATCCTGAAAACACCTTCAAGCATTCTGCCGCTGATCTTCACATCAACAAAGGTGCCAATCACAAGAGCCGGACGAGCGGTATCGGTTTTGTTTGTAAACCCGTAAGGGTCTCTTACTTCTATAACAACCTGCATCATCCTGCTTTTCGGGTCTACTTCCCCTGTAGAGCGAAGTATGCGTCCCGGCCACTCATATGTCTGCCCTCCGATGTTTACACTTACAAAAGCATCGGGTCCGTTCAGTTTCCTGCCATGCAAAGGAATCTTCAACCAGTGGAGATCTTCAGGAGGCAGCGGTACATTTATTTCTACTGCATCGGTACCGGTAAGGACCGCAATACTGTTTCCTGATTTCACATATTGACCTATATCCAGATTTTCAGACTTTACCCTTAAATTAAACGGGGCCTTTACTTTTGTTCGATCAAGAGCAAGCCTTGACTGTTCAACAGAAGCATTGGATGACGCAAGGGCTGCCCTGGCATTTGCCATTTGAGGCCCGTAAAGTACAAGGGGATTAGGTTCTGTTTGATCATCCAGATTCAGGCGTTTCCATTCTGACCGGGCAATGTCAGCACGGCTCTCTATAGTTGCCAGATCATACTCTGCCTTTGCACGGGCCGCTTTTGCCTGCTCCAGACCTAATACATAGTCAACATCTTCGATCTTGAAAAGGAGATCATCTTTTTTGAAGTGGCCCCCCACAACCATGTCAGGGGACAAGTATGTAATGCGCCCGCTTACCTGGGGAATAACGGAGACCTCCTGTGAAGCCTTTACCGTGCCACTGCCTCTTACAATAATTTTCACATCCTGTTTTGCCGCTTCAACAGTCCTTACGAGTACCCCAAGAGCTTTCCTGATCTCCTTCTTCGGTTCAGTACGACTGCTGGTCAGGCCCATCATCACTGCAGCCCCGGCAGCAACAACGATAACAGGAATTATTATTTTCAAAAATGTATTCTTCTGGCTCATAAGGTCTCTTCCTCTGTTTTTCGTTATTCTTTATTTGTAATTCGTAATTTTCTTTTCGTTAACCCATTCCCCTCCAAGGGCGCGAGCAAGCTGGATCCTGTTGGATATGAGCTGCCGCTTTGCTGAAAGCAGATTGCTTTTTACAGTAAAGTGGTTCAGCTGCTCTGTAAGCACAGGCAGGTAATCCGTCAGGCCCTGCATATAATTGCTCAGGGCGAGCCTGTGAGAGTTCTCTGATGCCGCAACATTTTCTTTGAGCATTTTAATGCGCTCTTCCGATGTCCTGCTCTTTACCAGTGCGTCTTCAACTTCCTTAAATGCATTCAGTACTGCCTGGTGGTACTTTGCCAGGTTCTCCCTGAAAACCGACTTTGTCCTTTCGACTTCAGCCTTTCTGCGGCCAGCATCAAAAACCGGTTGTGCTGCCTGTAAAAGTATGTTCCAGAATATATTGGGCGAATCAAGGATTGTCCTGACCCGGTCACTAGATCCACCATAATTGCCGGTAATGTTAAATGTCGGGAACCTGTCGGCTATTGCTTCGGCAATCCTTTTGTCGCTGGCCTGGAGCCGCAGAAATACAGCCTTCACATCCGGTCTTCGTGAAAGCAGTTGAGACGGGATTCCTTCCGGAAATACCGGAGCACTCTTTAATTCATCCATAATTACTCCTGATTTCCCCATAGGAAACCTGCCTGCCAGAACTGAAATAGAGTTTAGTGCAGTTACCATACCGGATTCAAAGAGCGGCCTCTTTGCCTTTGCACCTGCCAGGTTCTGACGTGACTGATAAACGTCAATCGTTGATACAAGCCCTGCCCTGTAACGGCGTTCCACCCTTTCCAGGGTATCCTGAAAAGATTCAATAGTCCTGTCGGAAAGTTCAATCTGCGCATTTTGTTCAATCAAAAGATAATAAAGGTCGGCCACCTGTGCGGATATGCTTATAAACAATGACCTCAGGTCCTGTTCCGATGCAAGCATATCAAAACGCGCTGCATCGTTTTTTGATTTTATTTTTTGCCATATATCAATTTCATAGCTTGCTGCCGCAGACAGACTGTACGTGTCCCCCCTGACCGGCCCAAGAGCGCCTGACTGCCTTGCCCTTCCGCCTGATCCCTTAATATTCAGGGAAGGCCATTGGGAAGAGCCCGCAACACCCAAAGACGCCAATGACTGATTAAGTCGTTCATATGCCTGGGCTATATCGAGGTTATGCTTTAAGGCCTCCTCTATCAGGCTGTTAAGTCTCTCGTCTCCAAAATCTTCCCACCATTTACCTTCATGAAGTGCATAAGTTTCTTTCCCCTGTGAATACGCTGCTGGAACTTCGAACAGGGGTTCAGTAACTTTTGATTGATGCAGAGAACATCCGGTTAAGATAACTGCAATGATCAACATACAGAATAAAAAACCGAAGCCTTTCAATCTGAAATTCCATAAAATCTCCCCTAACCCTCCCGAGTCGGGTCTCACGAGGGGAGATTCGACTTTTCCAAAGAGGGGAATAACTTCTCCCCCTTTGGCAAAGTCGTAGATCCGATCCGGGGGGGATTGAGGGAGATTTTTCAATATATTAATTATCTTCATTTTGCTCTCATCCCTGCTGTGACATACGGAATTATCAGATCAACCAGTGTCTTCGCGTCCATCTCAGTTTTTACATGCACAATGTCATCAGGCTTGAACTTTCCGCATATATGAAGTGTATGGAAAAGTGATCCTATCGTAAAATGGAGCCGCCAGAACACCAGGTCTTTGGGATGCTCAGGCAATGCCTCGCATGATGTTTCAAAAAGCAGATGAAACAGTGGTTTGATAAAGCGGTGAAATACCTGCCTTACCGTATCATCAGGGTCGGTAATTGACCTTCCGATGAACGTAACAAAGTTTTCCGCTTCAGAACTTGATTCCTTAAAGAGTAAAGTAGGCTCAATAAATGCAAGAAGGACTGCCTTGACATCAGGTTTCTTACCCTTTTTCCGGGCATTTTCTCTAACCTCCTCTATCCTCTCCTTACGGATCCGGTTGAGGGGCAGCAGTCTCCGCCTGATCACTTCTTCAAGCAGGGTCTCTTTTGAACCAAAGTGATAATTGACTGCCGCCAGGTTAACCCTGGCCTTACCTGTAATTGCCCGCAGAGACGTTCCGCGGTAGCCATCATGCGCAAAGAGGTATTCCGCTGCGTCAAGGATGCGCTGCTTTGTATCGGATTGGGTCCGACCATTCTCATTCATACGTTTAATTTAAACGTTTGTTTGAATTAAAGTCAAGTGGCAAAAGAGCTTGAACCGTTCAAGCGGCTCAAGCGGTTGGAACGGTTATTTTAAAAAGTCCTTCCATCTCCCGTCCTCCAGAATCTGATTGGGTCGAAAATATTTTTTGTATGACATTTTTCGATTCTCTTTGATATAAAAACCGAGGTAGTAATATTTTTTCTTCATAATCCGGGCGAGGTCTATTTCTTTGAGGATACTTAATATGCCTGGCCTTCTGTCCAGGAAGTCAGTGTCATAATAAAAATAGTTCGAAGATAGAGAGTCCTTCCCTTCATCCACAATGCTGACCCCGACAAGTTTATTTTCAAGGTAGTAATCCATTTCCATTATGTCCGGATATCCATAATGGATACTGATTAAAGTATTGACAGGGTCACCCTGCTCTTCATCTTTTCCACTTTCGTGTTTGGTGTTAATATACTTTTCATAAAGAGCAATCTTTTCTGCTGTCAGGGCCGATGCATTAAGAATTTCAACATGGATATCTTCATTTTTCTTTAATGTCCTCTTATGGCTCGTGCTCTGTTTAAACTTTTTTGTCTCAATACGAATCGGTTTGCATTTCATACATTTTCCACAAATGTTACGGTAAAATATCTGTCCGATGCGCCTGTATCCCCCTGAAAGAAACTCATCATAATTATTCATGTCATTTTCATTCGGGAATAAGTATTCAATTGTTGTTATTCGTCCGTCTTCAAAATATGGGCAGGTGTATTTTTCCTGGAAGGCAGCAGATGGTTCTTTTGTTGTCTGTTTCATAGGCCGGTCAGTTTCCTGAACTGAAATATGATCTATTTTACAGATTATTTTACTATTTATTCGGACGGCATTCAGAAATAACTGAAAATAATGAATTACGAATAGAATATAAAACATTCAAACAGCTGCAGGGGCATGGCGCGCCATGCCCCTGCAGTTATTGTTAATCTAGATCAGATAATTTTATTGAAGATCTCCTGTTTCTCTGCCAGCAGGATTCCACACTGTTTGAGCAGAGCGG
>JBDLIC010000137.1:0-9635 GCA_039715075.1 Nitrospirota bacterium | reverse complement strand
GCTTAGCTGATGCTACCGGCTTTTGTCAAAAAAATATGGCGCGCTAACTACTTTTTTGGATTTCTTAACTTAACACCTATGCCCTTAATCCCCCTTTGCCAAAGGGGGAGACCTGAGAAGTTACATTAATTCAATTAAAAAATAGCAGCCAATCGGCCAAAGGATTTTCTTAATCGTTTTGAAACAGAAAGAAGCATGCCCTTCAGAAGCTGGACCCCCAGTTCCGGATGTTTGTTTACAAGTTCATTAAAACTCTTCTGCGTAATGACCACAAGCGACACATCCTCCCGTGCTACTGCTGTTAAGGCCCTGGGGCTTCCATCCAGAATACAGAGCTCTCCGACAAATGCCCCTTTCGAGTATAAACCTACTATTACCGATTTTCCCTCAAACTCTGTCTCCTTGTTAACTTCAAGCCGGCCTGAAGTAATAAACGCCACATAATCACAGGAGTCCCCCTCTTTCCAGAGGGTCTCACCCGCCTTTACATTCCTGCACTCAAAATAACCGGAGAGTAATTTCGCATCATCAGAACACAGATAGCAGAATGCGTTGAGCTCATTTTTCATATAACTGCATAGTTCATTCAATATATCTTTCATTCCAGCTGGTCTCCCTTGATGATCTTACAAAATATAAGATATCGTTCATTAACACTGAAAGCATAGCTGCTTCATTCTTTATTCAATATTACCATATCTTGCCTCCCGGAATTGCTGCAAAAAAGGGGGTTTTTCAGATAATCCGACCAAACACTTGACTTTAAGATGCGAATTCTACTAAATTATCCCTTATGCGTAAACCATTTATATCTGCCAACTGGAAAATGCAAAAGACCGTTAATGAGACAGAAGCATTCATTAACGCCTTTCTTCCAATGGTAAAAGACGTAACAGATGTTGATATCCTGATCGCTCCGCCCTTCACTTCGATCGGTGCAGCTGCAGGACTTCTGAAGACTTCAAATGTAATACTTGCCGCACAGAATGTCTATCATGAAGAAAAAGGGGCCTATACCGGTGAAATATCTCCGGGTATGCTCAAGTCATCCGGATGCACTTCTGTAATCATAGGGCATTCTGAGAGAAGACAGTATTTTTCTGAAACAGATGAAGTTGTTAATAAAAAAATCCGCACAGCCAGAAATAACGGGCTCGATGTAATCCTCTGCATCGGAGAATCGCTGGAGGAGAGAGAAGAAAACAGGACCTTTGAGGTTCTGGACAAACAGCTTACCGGATCTTTAAAGGACCTTTCCCTTGATGGAATAACAATAGCATATGAGCCGATATGGGCCATCGGGACCGGAAAGACCGCAACAAAAGAACAGGCCAATGAAGCACATGCCTATATCCGGGAGTGGCTGGGTAAAAATAAAGAAGGCGCCGATGCAGTCAGAATTCTCTATGGAGGAAGCGTTAAACCGGACAACATCGAGGAATTAATGTCACAGCCTGAAGTTGACGGAGCACTTGTGGGAGGCGCCAGCCTTGAGCCTGAAAGTTTTGCAAAACTGGTAACAGGTGCATCGGGAAAGTAAGTTTTACAGGTTAAAATAAATATATGTATACCGCAATAATTGTCATTCATTTAATAGTCTGCCTGTCCTTGATCTTTATTATTTTGATCCAGAGCAGTAAAGGTGCTGAAATGGGAGCTGCTTTCGGCGGTTCAAGTCAAACACTGTTCGGGAGCAGAGGGGCAGCAACGTTTATGAACAAAATTACAACGATTACAGCCATCCTCTTTATGCTCACATCTCTTACTCTGGCAATCTTCACAGGAAAACAGAGTTCGGTAATGTCATCCGTACCGGTTACACAATCAGCTACCAGCCCGATATCGGATACTATACCGGGTCCGATCAAGGAACAACCCGCTGCACCGGGACAGGGTGAAGCCCAGGAAGCACCGGCAACTGCACCAGCACCTGCTCAGACCGAAAAGAAAGCAGAATAAATTTATCTCCAGCCGCATATTCTTTTGCTCAAAAAAATCACAAAACAGCTAGAGTGCTGAAAAGTATAACTATATTTTTTCAAGCAATTCCAATGTTTCAGCAATCATCTTTTTGTTCCAGGAAATTGACAAATGATTCTCAGGCAAATTGTAATGTTTTTGGGCCAGCGGCAGGACAGAGCTTTCTGCAGTCACCAAAAAGTCACCCTTCCCAGTTACGACCTCTTTGGGGATAATGGAGGCAGGGAGGTGCTTTAGTAATGAATCAGGTATGTCCAGCAATGGTTTTGGATAAAACCTGCTGTCACTTTTTTTCATTTTATAAATTGTAAGCAGTTTAGCCTCTGTCCCTCCG
The DNA here is from genome assembly GCA_039715075.1 of Nitrospirota bacterium. Lineage (GTDB taxonomy): Bacteria > Nitrospirota > Thermodesulfovibrionia > UBA6902 > UBA6902 > JBDLIC01. The sequence continues at coordinate 7,321 of JBDLIC010000137.1, read as the reverse complement.
AACGATAAATATAATATATCTTCTGAAGGGGGGTCCTTAAGGTTTTTTATAAAATCAGAATCAGGCAGAAGTTCCTTTAAGGCATTTCCATCGAGGAGATCATGTATTCTCTTTAAAGTCTTTGAAATTGTACCATGAGTTTCTTGGGGAAGAGTTTTTTTAAGAAAAGGCAGCAACGGGTAAAGATACTTGCCAAGACGTGACAGAGAGCTGCCGGCATGGGGAGATGATATGGTTATCATGGCCTTAATTTCCGGTACTTTTCTCTCCATGAATTTTCTTGCGATAAGTCCTCCTCGGCTGTGACAGACAATTGCAGCAGTTTTACCCGGGAAATTCATTCTCACCTTTTCCATCACTTTTTCAAGCTCTCTTACCGCAACATCGATGGGGCCAACAGGCCTGCTCTGGCTCCAGCAGACCGCATTAAATCCCCTGTTGATTACTGCTGTCCAGAGATTATCTATTTTCTCAGGGACGTCACCTGCAGAGATATTTATTTTTCCGGGTTTTACTGGATGGGCCTCCGGCTTCACAGCCGCAAATATTTTCATGGGAATATTCCTGCCCATCACCTTTGAGTCTGCAGGATCAGTCCAGAATTTTTTGTCCACTCCCAGGCCATGGACAAAGATTACAACAGGCTTGTCTGGATTACCTTTATGGATAGTTAAGTCCAGCTTCATATTATGAAAAAGGGGTCTAGGGTTCAAGGGAAAAGCCGCCCATTGGGCGGGAAGTTCCTCGGACCCTTGGCCCCTTGAATCCTCGAATCCTTTATTTATTACATTTCCCCTGCATTGATCTTCTCAACTCCACCGTCCTTTTTTAAATATACAACATCTGCAATCCGGGCATTCTTTATCATACGGCGGCATAGCAGGCAGGGGTGCCCATTTGCAGGAGAATCATCTTCTTCAAAACCGGCTATATAAATTGTTCCTCCTGACATCCTGTCAGGCGGAGCATTCATAATTGCATTCTGCTCAGCATGTACTGCAACACAAAGTTCATATCTCTCTCCAGGCGGAACATTTTTTGCCTGTCTTTCACAGACACCCGTATCAATACAGTTGTCATCCCCCCTTGGGGCACCGTTATACCCGGTACTTATGATGACCTGGTCCTTCACTATAACTGCACCGTACCTTCTGCGCATACATGTGGCCCTTGAGGACACCACTTTTGCAATCTCTATGAAATAATCATCCCACTCAGGACGCATTTTTTTAAAACCTCCGAATTAATTATTTTACTTTTTTTATATATAATTTGCTGTCGCAAATGTAAGGATTCAAGGGACCAGGGATTCGAGGGTTCAAGGGAAAAGCCGCCTAAAGGGCGGGCAGTCCTCGGACCCTTGACCCCTTGAATCCTCGAACCCCGTTTCTTTAATAAGTATCTATAAACACCTCATATCCTTCATCAGCAAGGTTTTGAACAACAGCCAGTGCCTTTTTATGATCTCTAAATTTCCCGATCTTTACCCTGAAGTATTTTTTCCCTTTTATATTTACCTTTGTTACATAAATATTTTTATATCTTACCTCCAGCCCCTTTTTCAGCCTGAACGCATTGGACTTGTCTGTAAACGATGCCACCTGAATAACCAGGGCTCCCGAATCTTCATTTGGAATGAAAGGCACTCTTTTGGCATAGCGCATATTCCTTCCGACATACTCTATTCTTACCCTGCCTACACCCTTTTCCATCAGCCCGATTTCTTTTGCAGCCCCGTATGAAAGGTCAAGGTCCCTGCCCCGGATAAACGGGCCTCTATCGTTCACCGTAACTATGACCGACTTATTATTATCCGGATTAGTAACGCGCAGTTCTGTCCCGAACTTAAGGGTCTTATGGGCACAGGTCATTGCGTACATATCATACCTTTCCCCTGATGAGGTCGGCCTCCCGTTAAACTTGGGGCCGTACCAGGAGGCAACAACATAATCACCTCCTGTTTTGGGAACATAGTCAATGCGGGGGGCGGAGGCGCAGGAAGAAAGAAAAAGAAAAGCAGATAATATCAACAGCAACCATACAAACTGCTTAATATTCAAACTGCGCATCTGATCTATTCGTATGTTTCTCAACGCTTAAGATACTTCCTCTTAAATATAATTAATTGCAACTATTGCAGAGAGTATAATAACAAATAAAACCTCTTCTTATACCACAGCTCTTTCCAACCTTACTTTTCTCCTCTCCCAATCAGGCATATATTTAGACAGGAGTCTGTAATATCCATTATCATGAGTATGAATCTTCAAGTGACACAGCTCATGCATGATTACATAATCTATAGAATAAAGCGGTGCCTTAATAAGATCTGTATTCAATAGAATGTCCCCGGCTTTAGTACAACTTCCCCATCGCTTAGACATTTTCCTTAACTGAATTTTAGGAAGCGACACTTTCAGACTCTTTGCCTTTTCAAAGCAGATATCAAGACGTTGAACAAATATTTTCCGGGCGTGCTCCTTATACCATTCATCAATAAGTCCCTTTACGTTCTCTCTGTTTTTGGGATCGGGAGTTGATATATGGAAATATGCACCTTTCAGCTTCATATCACTTTTGTTTCCTTTTCTTATCTTCAACCGATACTGCCGCCCGAGGTAAAGATGCGTCTTTCCCCCCACATATCGGCGCGGAGGGGTGCGCGGGACAAACTGCTGAAAAAAGTTGAGCTGTTTTTTAATCCACCGCGCACGCTTTGCTATTCTGGCTGTGATACTGTCTGCTGCAGTTCCTGCCGGGGCCTTAACAATCACCCTTTCATCCGGATGTACGGCAATCTCCATTGTCTTCCGCTGGGTGTAGACTACTTCAAATGCAATATGCTCCCTGCCGTATTTAATGCAGCTGCTATAATTGCTCATACCAGCTTCCTGCTCCGTGCAAGCTGCATTGACCGCTCAATGATCATGTCCATCTGCTCAGCTGATATTTCTATTTTCCGTTTGCCTACAATTTCGTCATACAGAAAGTCTTCGATATCATCTATAGTCCGATTCTGCTCATCTTCATCATCCCAGTAATGTACCTTTGCATGCGTATCAAGAATCTTAAGGAGTTCCAGAGCAAAATCAACAGTAAGTTCTTCGCAAGCCGCTGCGTCTTCAACCGAGGGCTCAAACAGTGATTTTAAATTTCCGTATAAAGCCTGAGCATTATCATTGTCAGTAAGTTTTTCAGGCATATCATCGTGTCGACGGGTAACCACTTTATCACGGTAGTCAGAAACTCTGTTCAAATACTCAAGATCAGAGATCCTTTTAGCCCTGAAATCATCGATAGCCTGCTGAATCAGTTTTGAAAATTTATCATAAAATGCAGGATCTTCCTCCATCTTTTCAGTAGCCACCTTCTTTGTTGCATGAGCAATGATATCCGCTTTGGCAGCAGTTGTGTTAGCCCCATAAATAACCTGCTCTTCCTTTACCCGGTTAAATGCATCGTCATCAAATATATCGACAGGTTTGTTTATCTGATACACCTCATTGGCCTGAATTTGGGTATCAAGCAGCTTTTTGATCTTCGGCTCATAGTCCCTATAGTCAATTACCTCCTGATAACGAAACTTAACATGAGCTTTTAGCTTGTGAAACCGTTTAAGATCATCCCTGTATTGGCTTAGCTTTGTTTCATGGGTTTCCATAATAAATTTCTCGGTAGACAGGGCAATTCCAAGTGCATTACTGTATTGTGTAAGCCGATAGTAAAACTCCTCCCGCAACGCCTCATCTCCAAGTAATATCTCGTAGGCTTCCTCGTCATGCTGGTTTTTTACTTCTTTAAATAGATCCCACAGGTCAGAGTGAAGTTGTGGAAGTTTAGCCACTTCTTCCTGTATGGAAGCAAGGGTGCCTTCCAGGTCTTCTTCATCAAAGCCGGTAAGGCCAGCATCTGCATACATTGTCAGGGCCTGATCCAGTTCACCAAGGATGCTGGCATAATCAACGATAAATCCGAAATCTTTATCTGTTCCTGAATCCTCATTTTCATAAAGCCTGTTTACACGGGCAATGGCCTGTAAAAGCGTGTGCTCTTTCAGGGTCTTGCACAAATACATAACAGCATTACGCGGCGCATCAAATCCTGTAAGAAGCTTGGATACAACAATGAGTATTTCCGGATCATCACCATGCAGAAACTGGTTAGTGATCTGCTTGTTGTAATTCTCCTCGTCACCATATCTCTTCATCATTTTTCCCCAGAACTTTGCAACCTCTTCTGTCGGCCCTTCTTCTACTTCTTCGTAGCCCTCACGACTATCGGGAGGAGATATGATTACTTCGGAAGTCACATGGCCAATATCATTAAGAAATTCATGATACTTAAGAGCAGCCTGTTTACTCGGCGCAACAAGCTGGGCTTTATAAGGCGTATTTTGCCACGCAGCCCTAAAGTGCTCGCTAATATCAAAAGCCTGCATATAAATAACCTGTTCTGATTTACTCAGCATCTCAGCCCGTGCATACTTCCTTTTCAGGTCTGCCTTCTGTTTTTGTGTGAGACCCTGTGTATGACGTTCAAACCATAAGTCGATTGCAGCCTTGTTCTGAGTCATCTCCACATGACGGCCTTCATACAGGAGCGGCACAACAGCCTTGTCCTTGACTGCCTGCTGAATGGAGTAATGCGGCTCTATCAGGCCGCCGAATTTGGTAAAGTTGTTCTTTTCCTTTTTTAATAGTGGGGTGCCAGTAAATCCTAGATAGCAGGCCTTCGGAAACATCTGCCGCATCCGGGCGTGCATATTGCTAAAGTGAGAACGGTGAGCTTCATCAACAAGCATGAAAATGTCACGGGATTCTTCGTGATATTTCTTGACATTGAGGGCCTTATCAAATTTATGCACCAGAGTTGTGACAATGCCTGCCTTTTTCTCTGAAACAAGCTCAAGCAGGTCCTTTCCGGTTTTTGCTCTCTTCGGATCAAGCCCACAGGCGGCAAAAGTATTGCCAAGCTGCTTATCCAGATCAATCCGGTCAGTGACGAGAACAATACGCGGATTCGGGATATCCGCATTAAGCGCAAGATTTCTGGCAAGCCAAATCATAGTAAGTGATTTGCCTGACCCCTGCGTATGCCAGATAACACCACCTTTACGTCTTTCCTCAGAGTCAAACTGTTTAACTCTGTTCATAGTCGACTTTATAACAAAATACTGCTGGTACCGGGCAATCTTCTTGATCCCCCCGTCAAAGATAGTAAATCTATAGACCAGCTCAAGCAGCCGTTCCGGCCTGCAAAGACTGTGAACAACCCTGTCCTGCTTCGTAATCTTTCTTCCGCCTTCTGCCTCCAGGGCATCAAAGAATGTACGAGCAGCAGAAAAGTCCCCCGAGAAAAGGGAATCTTTCTGTTCAGGTGTTAGAGTCTTGTTTATGCATTCTTCAACATCCTCATCCTTATCCTGAAGCTCTTTCCATATACTCCAGAATTTTTTGGCTGTCCCGGCAGTAGCGTACATGGCCTCATTCTTATTAATCCCCATTACAAGCTGTACATACGTAAACAACCTTGGGATGTATTCATCATTCTGGTTTCTGATGCATTGAGATACTGCCTGCTCAACATCAATACCCGGCGACTTGCATTCAATAACCGCAAAGGGGATGCCGTTCACAAATAGCACTATGTCAGGTATGATCTTATCAGTACTGCGGGTACGCTCAACACTGAATTCAGCTGTAACATGAAATGTATTGTTTTCCCACTTCTGCCAGTCAATATACCGAAGGGTAAAGCTTTTGGAACTCCCTTCAATAGACTGTTCCAGTGATGTCCCTAAAGTCAGCAGGTCATAAATAGCTTCGTTGGTTTTATGCAGTCCGTCGTATTTAACGTTCTTCAGTTTTTGAATGGCTGACTGTATATTCTCTTCACTAAAAAGGAATTCTCTCCCTTTATATTGAATCCTGTTTATTTCTTTAAGCTGACTCCTTAGGATTCCTTCCAGTAATACATTCCCGGCCTTACCCTGTCGTTCTGCAAGGGCCTGCTCCGGAGTCAGATACTTGAATCCCAGGTTAGTAAGCTGCTGTATTGCAGGGATCTGAGATAAGTATTTTTCATTAACTCTAAATCCGCCAGAGTTATATTTTCCCCTTTCTTCACTCATTTCTTTTTCCTCCCTTTGGAGGGTCTTTCTATCTGCTTTTCAATTTGCTTCAGCTCTTCATCATCAGCCAACGCCTCCTGCTCTGCTTCCTGATTAAGGCGATAATGGTTAAATGTTTCGTAATGCTCAACAGCGAGTTTCTCTGCAATCTCCCTGCTTACCTTACCGGCATTTTGCAAAATGTCCCGCTCATTTAACTTAAGAAACGCATCCATCTTTTTCCGCCAGTCGCGCATAAATATTTGACGGTGTCTCATTGCCTGATCTTCTGCGAAATCAAGGTACATAGTGACGATCCGGTTAAGCATTTCCAGTTCATCTTTATTAAGGTAATTCTTGGCTACAGTGACATCACCTTTGCGGACTTTAGCGCCTTTCCATGCAGTGAGCCCCATATTGGGTTTTGACGCGTCAGCCCGTTCAGAGATCAATTCTGCGGCTGTCTTGCCTGAAATGGCAAAATGTAGCTTATTCTGGACAATTCGGAAAAATTCCAGCGTCTCTTCAGCTTTCGGGTCATAATCAACAGCAAGTTTATAAATATCCCGAATCTTCTGATAAAACCGCTTCTCGCTGGATCGAATGTCCCGAATACGTTCCAGCTGTTCGTCGAAATAGTCAGAGCCGATGTTCACGCCTTCTTTCAGACGGGCATCGTCCATGGTAAAGCCCTTCACAATGTATTCATTCAATCGCTCAGTCGCCCATTTACGGAACTGGGTGCCACGGTGGGAGCGTACGCGGTAGCCTACAGAAATAATGGCCTGTAAATTATAGAATTTTCTTGAGCGTGACACCTCACGGGAACCCTCTTTTTGAACTTGTAAGTAATCCTTACAAGTTGCCGCTTCAACAAGCTCGCCTTCTGAATACACGGCTTTCAGGTGCAAGGTTATATTCTGGGGAGTTGTCTGATATAGTTCAGCCATCATTGCCTGAGTCATCCAGACGGTTTCATTTTCGAGCCGAACCTCGATTCGGGTTTGGCCGTCTTCGGTTTGATAGAGGAGGAATTGACTCTGATTTTTTTTACTCATTATTGATTTCTCCTGCGGGCAGTTCTTACTTTGTAAAGCCTTTCGGTAAAACCACCCTCTTTTTCAAAATCTTTTGACTGGGCTGTGATTTGGCGGTCGAGGAAATAGCAGCAGAGATTGAGCAGAGATAATGCCGCATTGGCAACCAGTGCTG
>JBDLIC010000136.1:0-9658 GCA_039715075.1 Nitrospirota bacterium | reverse complement strand
CCCCTAACCCCTCTTTGCCAAAGAGGGGAATACAGACTGCATGATCATTAATAAAGCTATTCTTTTGATGCCCCGCCTTGTAGGCGGGGAGCTTCACTTTATAATTCTTAGGTATAACGATATCATGACTGACAGGCGGAACCTTCTAAAGATGATCATCGCAACACAGACTTTAAAACGGCAATTACTAATTACAAATTTAATAAAGATTGGAAGATCGGAAGCGGGAAAGTTAGTCATTCACTCGCTATTCGTTAATCGTCACTTTTTGTTCATCCATCATTCTCCGTTTATCCGTGCGCCAGGGAGGTATGACAAAACTCAGGCAATCTTTATTTTAAGCTGCTTCCCTAATGCAGTGGCAACACGTTCAAGGGATGTATGAAAATATTTATTCCTGTTATCATCAAATTTAAACCTTGCTTGTGTTAAAGAATAGTTTCAATGAACGCTTCCCCGAAAACTGTATACCATTACAATATGCATGATATATAGTTAGCAAATTACTCTAAAACTATAAAAAAGCTTGTTAATTGCCTGAGATATCAGGTATATTTTTGGAGATACTCAAAAACTATGGAGCCCTCTGCCTTTCATGTGCGGATATGGTTCATTTATTATTTCTGTCTGCCGGCGATGCTGCTTTTAAAGGAAAATCTTGAAACCAGATAAAAGAATAGAAAACTTAAATGTTTTTGCTGAAGAAGAAATAATTACTCCTTCAGAATTGAAAACAGAATACCCTTTAACAGAAAAAGCTGTTTCAACTGTTATGAATGGCCAGCAAACGATACGTAATATCCTGTCCCGAAAAGATAAAAGAAAATTTATAGTTGTTGGCCCATGCAGTATTCATGATCCGGAAAGTGCTCTTGAATATGCTCATAAACTTAATAAGCTTTCTGAAGAAGTATCTGAGAATTTATTTCTGGTTATGCGTTCCTATTTTGAAAAACCCAGAACTAGTATAGGTTGGCAGGGTTTAATAAATGATCCCTGGCTTGACAATAGCTGCAAAATTGAAGACGGTTTAAGAATTGCAAGAAAACTCCTTTTAAATATTGCTGAAATCGGGTTGCCGGCTGCAGGAGAAGCTTTGGATTTAATAACTCCACAATACCTTCAGGACCTATTTTCCTGGACAGCAATAGGAGCCCGTACAACTGAATCTCAAACGCATAGAAAAATGGCAAGTGGTTTTTCTTGTGCAGTTGGTTTCAAAAATGGAACAGATGGGAATATTAATGTGGCCGTTAATGCAATAAAATCTGCTTTATACCCTAATAACTTTGTGAGTATAAATCCCGATGGCCATTCGGCAATTGTAAGAACAAAGGGTAATAAAAATACGCATATTGTTTTAAGAGGCGGCGGTGGAAAAACAAATTATGATTCAGCAAACATAAAAAAATGTGAAAATATTTTAATGAAAGCAGACTTACCGGTTAGAATAATGGTTGACTGCAGTCATGATAATTCAAATAAAGATCCTGATAAACAAAAAGATGTTATTCAAAATATTGTGAAGCAAATTCGTGGTGGTAATAAATCAATTGTTGGTTTGATGATTGAAAGTAATCTCAAAAGTGGTAATCAGGATTATTTAAATAAATCAAATAATTTAGAATATGGTGTTTCAATTACTGATGCCTGTCTATCATTTGATGAAACAGAGGAAGCTATTAGAGTATTTTCCCGATACTGAGTTGTGAATTGTTATTAATTATTTTTATCATCACGGGAAATAAAAACAGGAAAAGACACTTGATGTCCCCTGCAAGATTAGTCATCAAACGACACTGAATCACAGCAGGATGCATAGCTCTCGAGGTCCTGGATCTTTATTTTCTGTTCAACGAGCAGAGCATTTACGATATCACCGAAGGTAACGATGCCTATTAACCTGCCGTTTTCAAAGACAGGCATATGGCGGCAGTGGGCGGTTGTCATGACGCCCATACATTCTTCAACAGGCTTGTCAGGAGTAACGCAATATATTTCCCTTGTCATTAAGTTTTCGACCAGGACTTCTTTTGCGGACTTTTCCTGCAAAACTATACTGCGGACAAAATCCCTCTCAGAAACTATCCCGGCAACGCTCTCATCGTCGATGACCAGTAAGACACCGATATTCCTTTCAGCCATAAATTCCATTGCCTCATAGGCAGTGTCCTTTGAGCGTATGGACCAGATTGCAGAACTTTTTGATTGTAATACATCTCTTATCTTTAACATTGCGCTGATTTCTCCATCCCATTAATTCACTGGTTACAAACCACATTATGCGGTGATTTACCAGAGACAGGAAGGATAACTATAAAAACAGTTATATCTTATATATTATACAAATTAAAGAGAACTACTACTAATTAAAAATATTCATGATGTATTTTGCGTTCTTTATATTACTTTGATATGTTTAGATGTTTTGGTGCCGTGTCCCCCATTGTATCGTCATGATTTCTTCCATCCGATTCGGTAAAAAATAAGGGATGAAAGCCTGGCAACGGCTCTCTTTTTTGAAGAAAACAGGAGTTGTCCGTGCCTGGCGCGGACCAGTTTAATTGAAGCCATATCCTGTATTGCTGTAACTCTATGAAAAATAAAGTTAATTCAGGGGTGGAGCCCTTTTTTTTGTGCGGCTGTTTTTTAATAAAAAACGAACAATTTATCGTGGAAAAATGATATAATTTAATGCTTTCCTTTATACGTACGGGCAGGTTTGAAACCTGCCCCTGCAAAACCAATAGGAAAGTCATAATACCGGCAAATTTAATCAATATATTTAGTATATAAAAGGAGACCAGATGGCTAGGCAAGCTATAAATATTGAAGAAGAGATGAAGACGTCCTATCTCGATTATGCAATGAGCGTAATCGTGGGCAGGGCGCTTCCGGATGTCAAGGACGGGCTTAAACCCGTTCAGCGCAGGATACTTTATGCAATGCTGCGTGAAGGTCTGACACCGGGGAAGAAATATTCCAAGTGTGCGGGTGTGGTCGGTGAAGTTCTGAAGAAGTATCACCCCCATGGCGATTCTGCCGTGTATGACGCACTTGTAAGATTGGCACAGGATTTCAATCTGCGCTATATGCTGGTTGACGGCCAGGGAAACTTCGGTTCAATAGACGGTGACCCGGCAGCGGCATATCGTTACACCGAAGCACGCATGACAAAGATCTCTGAGGAAATGCTTGTTGATATTGACAAGGAGACGGTGGATTTTACTGCTAACTTTGATGAGACGACACTGGAACCTATCGTCCTGCCTGCAAAAGTACCCAACCTTCTTATCAACGGCTCATCCGGTATTGCTGTTGGAATGGCGACAAACATCCCTCCCCACAATCTCGGAGAGGTTGTTGACGGCCTCCTTATGATGATCGAAGAACCGGAAGTTACTATTAAGCAATTGATGAAAAAGATCAAAGGGCCTGACTTCCCGACAGGCAGCACGATTCACGGGAAGAAGGGGATCCATGATGCCTATCACACCGGCAGGGGCATTGTGAGAATGAGGGCAAAAGTAGATATTGAAGACCATAAAAGGGGACAGAGCATAATAATATATGAACTGCCCTACCAGGTAAACAAGGCCAGGCTGATCGAAAAGATTGCCGAGCTTGTGCGCCACAAGAAGGTTGAGGGCCTGTCCGATCTCAGGGATGAATCTGACAGACACGGCATAAGGGTTGTGATGGAGGTAAAACGCGGGGAGATACCTCAGGTCATTTTGAACCAGCTTTACAAACACACCCCCATGGAATCCTCCTTTGGCATTAACATGCTTGCCATTGTCAACGGCCAGCCAAAGCTCCTGAATCTCCAGAGGGTATTGTCGCTTTTCCTGACCCACAGGCGTGACGTAATTGTCAGAAGGACAAAGTTTGAACTCAGAAAAGCGGAAGAAAAGGCCCATATACTTGAAGGATTGAAAGTCGCCCTCGATAACCTGGACAAGATCATAAAGTTAATCCGTGCGTCAACGTCTCCTGAAGAAGCGCTAAATGGTTTAATGAGCAAATTCCCGCTCTCAGAGATTCAGGCTAAGGCGATCCTCGATATGAGACTTCAGAGACTGACCGGACTTGAGAGGGACAAGATCATCCAGGATTACGAGGAGATCATAAAGGAGATCAAGAGGCTTAAGAAAATTCTTGCGAATCCTGCCCTTGTCGACGATATCATTAAGGAAGATCTTCTTGAAATCAGGAAGAAGTATGCTGATAAAAGACGTACCGATATAACGATAGAGGCTGAAGAGATTACTATCGAAGACCTGATCCAGGAAGAAGAGATGGTCGTGACTATATCCCATAACGGCTTCATTAAACGGAATGCCCTGGATATGTACCGGAGCCAGCACAGGGGCGGAAAAGGTCTCATGGGAATGGAGACGAGAGAGGAAGATTTTGTTGAGACGCTCTTTACTGCCTCAACTCATGAAACGGTCCTTTTCTTCAGCAACATAGGCAGACTCTATTGGCTTAAGATTTACCAGATACCTGAAATGGGAAGGGCGGCCAAGGGAAAAGCTTTTGTGAACCTGCTGCATATTTCGCAGAGAGAAAGAATTACAGCTGTCTTTTCGATTAAGGAGTTTAAGGAAGACCGCTTTCTTGTTATGGCGACAAAAAGGGGTGTTGTGAAAAAGACCGCCCTTTCTGCGTACAGCAACCCCCGCTCAACGGGAATTAATGCGATCAAGCTGGAGGACGGTGATGAGCTTATCGGCGTTAGACTGACTGACGGCAGTAAGGACGTTAACCTCAGCACAAGAAGCGGTTCGGCTATCAGGTTCAATGAAAGCAATGTAAGGGCAATGGGACGTGTGGCCCGGGGGGTACGGGGAATCAGACTGAAGGAGGATGATGAAGTCGTTTCGGTTGATGTGCTCGATGAAGATACGACCCTTCTTACGGTTACTGAAAATGGATATGGTAAACGCACAAAGGCCTCGGAATACAGGCTCCAGAGCAGAGGCGGCAAGGGTGTGTTTACGATTAAGGTTACCAAGAGAAACGGTAAAGTGGTAAACGTGCTTCAGGTAACGAATGATGACGAGATCATCATTATAGCCAGCAGTGGAAAACTGATACGTACAAAGGCAAAGAGTATCTCGATCATAGGAAGAGCAACCCAGGGTGTCAGGTTAATTAATCTCGCAGATAAAGACAAGGTCGTGAGTGTTGCGCGTGTAGTCGAAAAGGATGAAGACGAGAACGGGCTGTTTAAGGAGTAGGGCTGGATAAATAAGCTCAGGATTCAGAATCAAACTTGTGTTTTATTACAAATTCCAAATATTTTTTGGGAAGGCTTAAGAGCTTGACCCCCATTCCCTTATAATTTTTCCCGGCCTTTACGAACCTGACAAATTTAACAGGGACTTTTAATACCTCTTTCTTAAAAGGAATAAGTATATCAAAGGTAGACTCAAGAGGGACCCATGTCTTTGTATCTATGAGCATCCCGTTTTCTGAGAGATTAAGCACAGTGCCGGCGTGAAAACTGTTGCAGCAGGGGAATGCCACATTAAGCTTTTTGTGTATTCTGTTAGAAGTTCTCTTTTCCATAAAAAGTTTCTCCCTGATTTTTAATTATAATTGCCCCTGGGGTTTTCCGTCTATTTAAAAAAACTAATAAAAATATTAATCAGCTGAAATCTGCATTTTGACAATAAATATAATGCGGGGTTATTACTTCATGACACAAATAAAAACATTATTATTTCGGTGTGTTAGAAAAGTTATTTTCATTTGGAATGATATTGGTTTTTATGAACAAGTGGTTATCATTTAGATTTTCAATATAAATATAAAGGCCCTTCTATTTAAGCTTGAAATCGATGCGGCTAAGTTTCATTTTCCCCTTCTTTTCGGGCTGCAGTGTTTCGGGCTCTATCAGAAAGACCCGTTTTCCGTCTATCTGCCCGGTGTTCAATATGTAATCCTTTACTTTTTGTGCACGCTGCTGAGCAAGCAATCTGAGGTCATCATCATTGAGCTTTATATGGGCAAATATCAGTTTCTCCATTTCAGGCACAGGGAGTTTTTTAACAAGCCCGAGAGCATTTCTTGGCTTGGGGAACTTTTCTTCCTTATATGCCTTACGAAGATACTCCTCATATTCATCAGGGCCTACTACTATTTCATCAACCGGTACTGTTTCCTGTCCGCTCTTTAACAGGTCCTTTAATTTTTGAGAATTAATTTTCTTATTAAATGCATTTTGCCTCAGTGCTTCCATGTCCTGCTCCGCATTTACATATCCTGATATTTCCAGCTTCAGGCCGGGTCTGGCGCTCAGTGCCTTTATCAGCTTGTCCAGCTTTGCCTCTTCAGGTTCGTTTATGGAAGATAACCCATATTCAAAATCAATATAACTGAGTTCTTCTCCGCCTCCTACAAGTGCACCGAGCAGTGCAAAAGGGGAGGTTGCTGCCTTAATAAAAATATTCATGATCAGCTTGAGAACTACTTTGCCGATACTGAACTTCGGGTCGTCAATGCTGCCGGTTACAGGCAGGTCAAGGTTTATTTCCCCCTTGCTGTCTTTTAAGAGCGCTATTGCAAGTCCTACAGGCAGTTTTGTAGCGTCAGGGCTGTCCACTTTGCTCCCGAGAGCGAACTGGTCAAGGAGCACTTTGTTCTCTGCATCGAGTTTCCTTTTATCTATCCTGTACTTCAGGGCGAGTGAGAGCTTCCCTTTCTGAATGGTACGTCCCAGGTACGTTCCTGAATATGGGGTAAGAGGGCTCAGGTCCATGTCATGGAAATCAACTTTAATATCTGCAAAAAGGTCCTTTCCCAGCGGGTTTATACTGCCCGTAATTTCGAGCGGTGCATGGTTCTCCAGTTTTCCCCTGAGGTCAACATCGGCAGTGGTGCCACCATCAGAAGAAAGACCTGATACCCGTCCGCCGATTTCCAGAAGGTTGGCGGCAAAGTTTGGCTTTATATGATTATCCGAAAAATTTACGGTCCCGGCCTGGAGTGTTATGGTATTGATCTTTACCCGTGTGACGGGAGAACTTTCCTGAGTGACTTCACTGCTTTCCTGTTTTTCGGCGGAAGAGTCAGGCTCCTGATCCTCTTCCGCCTTCTCTTCTTTTACAATCCCCTGTACATTAAGCGAGTTGTCAGAATTAATGATCAGCCGCGAGTAGAAATCGGTAAGGGCAACATCGTTTATACTAATTTTTAAAGGACTATAGCTAACATTTATTCCGCTGATGTACAGGGAGTCCCAGCTTAAAAAATCATCGGCGCCGGCCTTGTCAACGGATGCAAATTTTGACAGGGAAACATCACCACTGAAACCTGCGTTCAATTTTTTATCGTTTTTATAATTTAAAGAGAGGTTCCCATTTGTTGAAAAGCCGCCGTTTGTAACAAGTATGTTTACCCTGTCCGTGAAATATGGCTGAAGCGGGACTATGCTGATGTTGTTTAAATCAAAATTCAGATCTGCAAACAGCGGGTTGATCCCGACAGGGCCGGATACAGAGATTGCCCCGCTCCTGTTCAATTCCGCGGCAACAGAGATGTTACCTCCGCTATCTTTTTTTGTAGAAATGTTCTCCGCCTTTATCTCGAGGTTTTCGAGTCCGAGCTTAACTGTCTTTTCGAGTGACTCATCGGAAAAAAAGATTTTCCCGTCTGCGATAATAAACTCAGACGATTCTACCTCAAAGGAGCCTGTACTCTCTTCACTTGCCTCATCGGGCTTATCCTCGGTCTTTACGGGAACAAGGGATTCCAGGTTTATCGTTCCTGCACGGTCCTTCTTTATATTGATAGTAGGAGACTGAATTATAAATCTGGAAAGACTTATGTTCCCTGCTATAAGCTCTGACGGGGCAACGGAGATACTAATTTCAGGCAGGTTGATCATCTGAGCATCAGATGTATCAACAATTTCAATTTTGCGGAAATCAATGTCACCTTCCAATGTGACAGAATAAGGCTTGTCCATATACTGAGTGAAGGTTATTGTATTTTTAGCATTGATGGTTCCGGAAAGGACTTTGAAATTCATTTTGAAAGGAACATACTCAAGATAATAGGGAATATTAATGCCTTCTAAATTCAGATCAATGATGGTTTTAAGGGAATCATGAAATGGTTTTGTTTTGCCTTCCACTAAAACAGGGGTCCCGTTAAATGTTGCCCTGAAAAGCGGCTGTACATAATTGTCGATATGATAGGGAAAGCTTGAAAACATCGGGATTTTGAGAGTAATGTCCCTTGCCTCGTGTTTTGTATTTTTCGGAGAATCATTGAAATCAATACTCCCCCCGGATATCTGGATGTTGTTTACCGAGAAGCTGAAAGGTTTTGACTCAGGCCCCGGTTCCTCCGCACTTCCTTCCGGCAGGTCCGGCAGATTGTATGAGTTATCATCGTAACGGACAACATTTATATAAGGCCTGCTGAGCAGCACCTCCTTTAGGATAAGGCCGCCCTTAAACAATGAAGCAGCCTGAATGTTCAGATAAAGATTGTTCCATGCAAGAAGGGTTTCCTGTTTTTCGGTATCCATGATGCTGACGCCTGATATATTTATCGTCAGGTCGTAAGGATTGAAGGATATGTTTTTGATAATAACTTCCCTTTTAAGCAGTCCGGAAAGTTTCTGTGACGATATTTGCTCAGCAACGCGAGGCACTACATAAGAAAAGATGAATGTATAGAAGGCAAAGAATAGTACCGCCCACTTAAGGATTCTCCAGTGCAAAGGTGCTTTTATTTTTTTTTCTTCAGTTTGCATAAATCATATATTCAGATAATTCAGAATGTGAACATCAGTCAGTATAAGTTAATTCTTCTGTTCAAAAATATGTACATCCCGCTGTGGGAAGGGGATCGATATTCCTTCGTCGTCGAAACGCTTTTTCATTTTCTCATTGATATTAAAAAATACGTCCCAGTAGTCCGCCGGTCTTACCCATGGACGCACGGCAAAATTTAGACTGCTGTCCGCCATCTCAAGAAGCCCTATTGTCGGCGGCGGGTTTGCAAGAATGCGGTCATCCTGGCTCAGTACATCGGAGATAACATTCTTGACCTTGTCTATATCATCTGAATAGCTTACACCGAAGACCATGTCCACTCGGCGTTCCGGTTTTGCGGTGTAGTTTGTGATATTATCTGATGTCAGTTTTGAGTTCGGGATTATGACGGCCTTGTTATCAGGGGTCTTGACCTGGGTTGTAAATATCAGGATCTCTTCTACTGTACCCAGCACTCCGGCCGCTTCAATGAGATCGCCGACCTTAAACGGACGGAATATAATCATCAGGACTCCTGCCGCAAAGTTTGAGAGCGAGCCCTGAAGGGCCAGACCAACAGCCAGGCCGGCCGCAGCAATAACTGCTATAAAGGAAGTAGTCTGGATGCCGAGCTGCCCCAGTGCCGCCAGAATAACAAAGGTCAATAAAGCTATATAGATCATATGCCCTAGAAACGAGATGAGTGTGGAATCAACTTTGCCTTTGGTCATAATCCCGGTGGTGAATTTCTTAACGAAACCGGCAATCCATTTTCCAACAATAAAGATCAGGATCGCGGAAAGGACTTTAATTCCGTAGATAGTAACGAGTTCCCAGATTTTCTGAATAATATTTTCCAGGTTTATATTTTCCATTTCAAACCTCCT
>JBDLIC010000135.1:0-9668 GCA_039715075.1 Nitrospirota bacterium | reverse complement strand
ATACATTAGAAACCAAGGAAGAGTAAAGGACATTGAACAACTCAAAATGTTTAAACTTTAGCCATGACGCCCTGCGGTCTCTGCCGCAGGGTTATTCACTCGTAATTGATAATAGTCTTTCTTTTGACAGGATCAATAATTCATCATATAATTTGAAAGAAGGGTAGAATTACTTATTATGGTAAAACGTATCTTTTATCGTAATTCGTAATTGATAATTCGTAATTGCTTTATCTGGGAGGTGATTATTATGTGTTATACCTGTGGATGTACACCCTGTAAGTGCGGGGCAAAAATAGTTGGCGGTGTATGTGAAGGCTGCGGCAAAGAATATAATGAATGTGACTGCGAGCCGAAAAAAGAATAAAACCGGACTTTCCTGCTTCCGCCTCGATTGACATATGTTCTGATCGTGATATGCTTTAAATATTAAAATAGGATTTTCCTTGAAAAACCGGTCGGGAGGTGATGAAATGACTAAAAATGTCGGCAGTATTGAAAGAAACATACGAATCATTTCAGGGATCGTCTTTCTGCTTATCGGGTTATTTACCCAGATTAGCACAGGTCTGAGAATAGGCGCATTTGCAGTAGCAGCTATTGCCTTTACAACTGCATTTGTCAGTTTCTGACCTCTCTGGAAGGTGCTCGGGATTAGCACCTACAAAGAAGAGAAAGCAGAAAGCGCTGAAAAGCCTGTAGAAAAAACAGGAGAACAGCAGGAGAAAACAGAAGAAGGGAAGGAAAAGCCTGAAGGGCATTAAAATTAAAGTATAAAAGTACGGCTCTGCTCTTTTACTCTTCTGAATGCAAGAGCTTTTTATCGGCTGAAACGGCTCAAGCGGTTGAAACGATTGGAACGGTTATTTTAATCTCGTAATTTGTAATTAATAATTCGTAATTATCTTTTTTTGCTTTCCCGCTTTCCCACTTAAAGCCTCCCTGTCAGATCTGACAGCTGTCATTTTTGACAGGTACAGCAATTTATAATATAATTTCAAACAGTAGTAGAATTGCTATTTTGGTAATACTTATCTTTTTTCGTGATTAGTAATTGATAATTCGTAATTGTTTTTCGGGGGGAGTTGCTTATTCTGGTAGTACTTATCTTCTTTACGCATTCCCTGAAGTTTTCATAATAATTTATCAATATTGAAAGAATATGGAGGTTGAACTCGATAAATGTAGCGAAATAGAAGAGTTATCATGATGTTCACAGGCAGTACATTATAATGCTATGCCAAAAGAATGGTCGAAAAAAGAAGTAGAAGCAATAGTTGATGATTATTTAATTATGCTCTCGCTTGAGCTTGCAGGTGAGAACTATAATAAAACAGAGCATCGAAGAACCTTATTGCCGAAATTAGACAGTCGATCTGATGGATCAATTGAATTCAAACATCAAAACATAAGTGCAGTTCTAATAGAAATGGGTTTGCCATATATATCAGGGTATAAACCGAAGAAGAACTATCAGCGGGCTGTCTTGCCAGAAGTTTTAAATTCAAGGATAAGTAAAAACAAAGAACTGCTGTCTATTGTTCAGAAAGATGTGGAGACAGTATCTGATGTCCCAACTGTTGAAGATATTCTTAATAGTTTAGTCGTACCGCCAGAATATGAACAGAACTTATCTAAGGCTGCAGTGCAAGAACCTTCGAAACCTTATGGTATGCCTAGACAACATTATAAGAATTATCTTGCAATAGAAGCTTTAAATACCAAACTTGGACTTCTCGGTGAAAAATTTGTGATTAACTATGAGAAGGCACGTTTAATATATAGAGGTAGGGAAAGCTTAGCTGATAAAATTGACCAAGTCTCTGTTACAATCGGTGATAAAGCAGGATTTGATGTTCTTTCTTATGAAGATGATGGCAAGGACCGGTTTATTGAAGTAAAGACGACTAAGTATGGGAAAGAGACACCTTTCTATATTACGAGAAATGAGCTGGAATTCTCAAATTCAAATGATGATAAATATCATCTATATAGAGTGTTCTCATTTCGCAAAAAGCCTCAGTTATTTACTCTTCGCGGAAATGTAGGAAATCATTGCAGCTTGAAACCGACTCAGTTTATGGCAACATTCTAAATTATGAACTGCATAAGACAATAGGGTGACTTTAATTATATTATAGACACGATTTGACAATGGAAAGGAAGCTTAAAAAATACTTAAAAAATGGTAAATTTGATAATGTTACAGAGGTGCGGTCAAAAACAATGTCTGCTATTCGCGGAAAGAACAACCGCACAACAGAAGTGAAATTGAGAATGGCCCTGATAAGAGGTGGTTTCAGTGGTTTCAAGTTACATGCAAATGAACTTCCAGGTACTCCGGATTTTTATTTTGAAAAAGATAAATTAGCACTTTTTGTGGACGGTTGTTACTGGCATGGTTGTCCAAAATGTGGTCATATCCCTAAAACACGGTCGGAATTTTGGAAAGCGAAAATAAATAGGACTAAACAAAGAGACAGAAAGAAAAGGACAGAATTAAGAAAACAGGGTATGTCTGTACTACGTATTTGGGAGCATGAATTAAAAGACCGTCAATCAATTATAAAAGTACTGTCGAAGATCAGTGAAATGGTATATAGTAATTAATGGAAAAAGAGGCCAAAGCAGAAATAGCAGCTATTCTTCAGGAGTGTATTGATGGCACTTTAAAAAGAGTTGCAGAAGCTAAAACATACAAACCATTTCATGACGCACTTTTAACAAAAGAAATTGTTTCTGCTTCTGCATTTGAACGTTCATTTTCAACGTCTTTTGGTCAAGGCCCGATTGAACAGATATCAAAGATTATTATAATATCAACCGGGGCAGAATGTATTAGACAAAAAGAAACCAGGGTCAATATTCATAAAGGAGCAGAGGATGAAGTGGGTAGGATATTACATTCACTTCGGAGTGGAGATGCAACACCTAATTGGGAGAAAGAATTAGCAAGAGTATTAGCTTTTACAAAGGGAGATTATATTCAAAGGCGCATCATATCAGATTTATGGATTAATAAAAATGGAACTGAGATATTTATCTCAGTTAAGACAGTAAAGCCCAATATTGATCAAACAGAAATTGTAAAGAGGGACATGCTGCTATTAAAGGCGCATGATAGCAAATATAAAACTTACTTCGGGTTATATTACAATCCAGGGGGGCCTAAAAGACAAAATTATAATTGGCCTATACCTTCTAAAATATTTGATATGTTAAATGATAATTGTATTTTAATCGGGCAAGAATATTGGGACTTATTAGGTGGTGAAGGTACTTATAAAGACCTTCTCGAAATATTTAAAGAAATTGGTGAAGAAACAAGAGCACAATTAACGAAACTTGGTCATTAAACAGCACGTAAAATTTGTTGATTGTGTTTTGAACATCTTTTTAAGTGAGCTTGTTCCCAAGTTATACTGTCTGTGTTTATATATCTTGAATAAGGGAACTTAGGAAACACTTTAATTTTATTTCCTCTCATATAATTTATTAATAATTTACCAACGGCCCTTCCAAGGCTAACAGGAACAGCATTTCCAATTTGTCGATATTGTTCGATTAAGCTCCCTTCAATTACCCAGGAATCAGTGAATTCCTGGATCCTCTTATATTCCTGAATACTTAAAGGTCTATCTTCAGATGGATGGGCCAAATCTGTAGCAGGCATTGCGGGGTGTGTTACAAGAGTTGGAGAAGGTTTATTCCAAGCTAGCCTTCTTAGAAATCCAGTTTTACCACCTCCAGCATAATATGAGGCTCCCAAAGCTTTCTTTTGTAAATGTTCGGGTAAATGGCGCCAATGTTGTCCCGCTTTTAAAAGTTTATAATATTGAAGTCTCTTATCAGGGAATTTGATATATTTGTGACCCTTTTGAGGAAGTCCTTTAACTGCTTCTCTAAAAGTTCGCCACTTAGGTAAACCAAATAATCCGTTTTCAGCATGAGTAGGTCTTAAAAATGGTAACTGTTCTCCATCTCTTGAGCAAAAAATTATTACTCTTTCACGTTTTTGAGGTGTGCCGAAATTAGCAGAATTATATAAATTGAAACTGACTCCGTATCCTTCTTTTCTCAAGACATTTAATATATGCATCAGTGCACCACCTTTTTCTTCCTCTGGTGTAAGAGGAGAATGTCCATTTCCTCTTTTATCATGAGGTCTGTGTTTTAGGGGAGCGGAGAGAATTCCTCTCACATTTTCAATGACAGCAAATTTGGGTCTTAACTCTATAATTCTGTCTAAGAATGTAAGAAAAACATTACCCCTTTCATCATTAAATCCTTTGCGTTTTCCAGCAGTACTAAAAGCTTGACATGGTGGACCACCAACTATTAAATCAATTTCTTGCAACTTGTCCAAGCCCGCGTCCTTTCTTATTTGAGAAGAAGTATAGTCTGTTATATCACCCAATAATGCAATATTAGGACGGTTCTTTAAAATTGTTTTTCTACAAGCGTTGTCTGTCTCACAAGCCAAGAGAGTTTTAAAACCAGCTTCTTCTAGCCCAAGATCAAGCCCCATGGCTCCACTAAAGAAACTAAGCGCTATCGGCTTTTTATTTTTTATTTTTCCAGAACTAGGAGAGTAAATAACTTGGTCTTCAGCGACACCACAGCTAGTATTATCATAATAGTTTAATACGTCCTTCTCTTCTATTACCCATGTATTGCCGACTTTATGAGATGGTAGCTTGCCATTCCGACACAGGTTTCTTATTTGCTGAGGAGATAGAGTTAATTTTAATGCTGCTTTTTTTACGTCTATTAAGGTACTTTTCATAATTTCACCTGCGAAAGTAATTGAAGTACCGAAGAATAACTGTTTTATAAAAAAATGTCAACAAAAAACTCAGGCTTTATATGTGGATGGGGTCGCATCTTTATCAGTGAAAAATATTAAGAATTAACTTACAACAGATGAGGATACTAAATAACTTAAATCGGGAACTCCTCTTTTTGTTGCCGAATATGAAAAGCAATTACAAATTATCAATTACAAATAAATATGAGGGACTACTGATAAGTTCACGAACGAACTTCCTCCGATTTACCAACCAACAAATCAATATTCGACCCACTGGAAGATCCCTCAAAAAACCGGTCAATCTCATCTACCGCCTCAAATGACAAATATCTCACTTTCTTATCAAAACCCAGTTTTTTAAATGTAGGCCGCTTAATCTGCTCAATAAGCCGGAATAAGATAAATATATTTCTCATCTATCGAGGTTGAACCTCAATAAATTATCCAGTTATGGGTGACCCCATTGATGTGAATTTTACCTTTACTGCATAAAGCAATACAGGGATAATTACTCAACAAACCTTATTGAAGCAGTAAAGGAGCCAAAACAATGAAAAAAAAGATGCTTATCAGAATGATTTATAAGGCAGCCTTGATGCTCATTGCATTTATCGGGATTGTCATTCAGGCGGAGTCTGGCCTCCCCTTTGAGAGATCTGAGGAAAAGAAAGACGTTATTATTAACGGAATTACTCTCTCTGCATCACAGGTCTCCGAGTTTCAGACTATCTACGGTATTGAACCGATACCAAGGGAATACTGGTATGACAGGAAAAGCGGCCTCTATGGTTTAGTGGGACAGCCGGCATACAGTTTTTTATATGCAGGCCAAACGGATAAGGGGTCTTGTTTCTTGCATTGATAATCCACTGGCTATGCTATAATTAATTGCATTGGGGAATGGCTGAAGACAATTACGAATTACGAAAAATAACGGCAAGAACTTGCGTCAACTTGAGAATTGCGATAACAACTGCCTTTAGGAGTAATCAATAATGATTAAGAAAAGTCAGATCAGCAAGAATAACATATCAATAGCTCTGCTTGGCGATATCCGCAAAATGATTAATGATTCACGGTTATCTGTAGCAGTGACGGTTAATGCGGCGTTGACTCAGCTTTACTGGCGAATTGGTAAGCGGATCAAGGAGGATGTCTTAAGAGGCGAGCGCGCAGAGTACGGTAAAGAAATTGTCGTATCACTGTCACGACAATTGGTTTCAGAATACGGCAACAGCTTCTCTGAGAAGAACCTGCGGAGAATGATTCAATTCGCAGAGGTATTTCCATCTGAAGAGATTGTCGTATCACTGATACGACAATTGAGCTGGACTCACTTTCTTGAAAGGAGCCTCTCCAACGGGATTTTTACGCTGAAATGTGCCGTGTGGAAGGCTGGAGCGTTCGTACGCTCAGGCAAAAGATTGACTCCATGCTCTACGATTGAGCTATCCAGGCAGCGCCTGAGTGGAGGTCATAATGTGGATCCAGGTTCAGATCTTTCATCCTGACAGTACTTAAAATGGGTAACACCACCTCTTTTAGTTCTTCAATGATTGGAGGGGAGCAGGGATATGGCCGCCTCTTTTTATGAAATTTTCTGCTGACACCTGGTTCACTGCCATTATCGGGGCACTGCCCAGGAGTCCTCCAAAGTGAACAAAGTCCCCTACCTTCTTGCCGGGAGCAGGGATTATTCTCACTGCAGTCGTTTTATTGTTGGCACAGCCAATAGCCATTTCATCGGCTATTATTGCAGCCAGGGTCTCAGCGCTTGTATCACCCGGAATAGCTATCATATCAAGACCCACAGAGCAGACACTTGTCATTGCCTCAAGTTTTTCAAGGCTGATTGCGCCGGCTTTTGCTGCTCTGATCATGGATGCATCTTCACTTACCGGTATGAATGCACCAGAGAGACCGCCAACTGATGAGGAGGCAAAGAGGCCGCCTTTTTTCACAGCATCGTTTAGCATCATTAGCGCCGCTGTTGAGCCGGGCGCACCCGGCATTGCAAGGCCCATGGTCTCCAGAATCTGACCGACAGAGTCGCCTTCTTCAGGTGTAGGTGCAAGGGAAAGATCAAGATTGCCAAAAGCAACTCCAAGGTGTTTGGCCAACTTCTTACCAACCAGCTCACCAGCACGGGTAATCTTAAAGGCGCTCTTTTTAATTGTCTCAGCAACTTCACCAAGATCGGCATCGGGCCCGAGTTTTTCAATAGCACGACGGACAGCCCCGGGGCCGCTTACACCGACGAGTATGGAACTTTCGCACTCTCCTGTACCATAGTATCCACCAGCCATGAAAGGGTTGTCTTCAACGGGATTGGCAAAAAGCACTAATTTTGCACAACCGATTCCATCATCCTTGGCCGTACGCCCGGCAGTGTCTTTCATCACCTGACTCATGGTGTAGCAGCCATCCATGTTTATACCGGATTTGGTGGATGCAAGAATAACAGAGGCACAAAAACGACGGGTAGTTGCCAGAACTTCCGGCATCGCTTCAATAAGGGCCCTGTCAATTGATGTTTCACCCTTCTGAATCATGGCGGTGTATCCACCGACGAAGTCAACGCCAATCTCAGCTGCTATACTGTCCACGGCATGTGCAATCTCAACAAATGCAGAGGGATTGGCTACCGGAACCACCAGGGAGATGGGGGTGAGGCTGATTCTTTTGTTCACAATGGGCAGCCCATATTCGTTAGAAACGAAATCAGCTTTTTTGCTTAAGTCTGCACCCTTTGCCGAAATTTTTTCACGGACCTTGCGGGCACAAACAGCGGGATCAGGATCGGAACAATCAAGAAGAGAGATCCCCAGGGTCACGGTCCTGATATCAAGCTTATCCTCGGCGATCATTCCTATCGTTTCAAGTATTTCTTCATTGGTAAATTTCATTTCACACTCTATACCCTATGCATGTATTGAAAGACTTCCGAGTCCTGAACTGTGACCTCAAGAGACATGCCTTTAATGGACGCTTTGAGTTTATCTGTAATTTTAGGCAGGGAAAGGCTGGAGCCCACCCTGTCGGCCAGCAAAGTCATGGCAAAAATTTCGTCACCAAGTATCTTCTGATTAATATCGATAATGTTGATATTGTTTTCAGCTAGAGCGGTGGCTATTTTGGCAACGATTCCGACTTCATCTTTGCCGATTACAGTAATAATAATGCATTTCTTATTCTTTCCCATAATGTATCCTCTTAAATAAAGTAGAAATCCTTATCCGGCAATTCCACCTGTTGTGAAATTATGAATTCTCTTTGCAATTTCTCCATAGCTTAGTTTCAGGTAAATAATTGTTGAAATTGCTTTTAAACCTGTTTCAATTTTAACAGAAAAAACGAAGATCAGGTATGTTTTTTTGTGGGTGGTGTCTGGACTCTGGTCTCCATTCTTCAGTTGACTCTTGCCGATTAACCCCATCTCCTTTAATATATGAAAAGATAAAAAAGTGCGGAAGCGGGGAAGCGCGGAAGATCGGAAGAAAGGCACCACCTACTGTTTATCAGTTCCAGTACCTTCTTTTAAACTCCCATGGTGGCAGGGGGGAGTCTTGCTGCCAGACCCCTGCCCGCTGTAGACGGGCTTTGTTTTCAGCGTCAATATATTCAGAGGCATAGGGGGCCCTGAGGTGTTTTCTGTATGCCCATGCGTACCCCCTCCTCACCATTTCCAGATTTATGTCCTTGCCGTTTATTTTAATTATACAGACTTCCCGACCGTAGGTCTTCTCACCAGTTGTGATAATGTCTACCGTATTTCCACCTATAAGCTGTCGAAGCTCCATGCCCGCTTCCTGTGCATATGGCTGACCTTTCCTGTCCCTTCGTTGGCCCTCCGGTGCATCAATTCCGTACAACCTGCAGGTGATTTGCCCGGCCCCTCCTTTTAGGGCCATAACGACGGTGTCACCGTCTGTTACACGAACCACCTCCCCCTGCAGCGGGGCCTCAGTTGAGCATAAGGAGATGCTTGGAGTAAGAAAGAACCATAAAAAAGCGGACAATAAAGCTGATGAATATTTGCCGGGCAGCATCATGTCTATTACAATGTATGATAATTCATCCTGGAGTCAAGAAGTCCGTAGGGCCAGAGCTACACATTTTACAAATAAACATCCTCAGCTAAACAATGGGCAGGGTCTCCATTCTTCAGGTAAATCTACAGCAATCAGCTTAAGAAAAGAACAGCACCGCCACGGAGCATAAATGAAAACCCGCTCCTGTATGCTGTATGTTATAATCTGCGTTAAATATCTCATTTCATGTTTAAGGGGACATGCGTTATGAAAAAGAAGAAAGTTTTAAAACCAGTTGAATCAACCTATCAAAGCGTAAAACAGATCCTTGAAGAGGCCCGTAAAACAGCTTATAGCGCTGTCAACTTTGCCATGGTACAGGCATACTGGAATATCGGCAAAGTGATCGTTGAGGAAGAACAGCGAGGTAAGACAAAGGCAGGGTATGGTAAATACTTGTTGAAAGACCTCTCCCGGCGGTTAACCGATGATTTCGGGAAAGGCTTTGACTATTCCAATATTAAGAACATGCGGCAGTTTTATCTAATATTTCCAATGGGAGACGCACTGCGTAGCCAATTGAGCTGGACGCATTACCGGACATTGATGATGACCATTATTACATTGACCTTGTGTTTTATAATTACATTCTGAAATGCTTTGTTGTAATTGATCTAAAGGTAGGAAAGCTGACTCATCAGGATATAGGGCAGATGGACTTTTATGTCCGGTACTTTGAGAAGGAAGTCAGGCAGTCTGAAGACAACCCGACAATCGGTCTGATACTCTGTGCTGAAAAAAAAGAGGCAATGGCAAAATATACACTC
>JBDLIC010000134.1:0-9713 GCA_039715075.1 Nitrospirota bacterium | reverse complement strand
TTTCATGGCTATCCTTTCTTGGTGGTTTGGTTAGCCATTTTAGACTGCAATCCGACACACTTTCAAGATTTAAATGAGCTGTCCTATGGGATGACTGTGGTTGACATTTAGTGTAAATTTACCATACAGTATTTTGGCTTTATGTTAAAACTCATTATTTATGGATATGGACGATTAAAGAAACATTAAGTGTAATCCATAAGTAAAAATTGACAATCACTGGATAAATATATGTCAGATAATAGTATGCTCGATAAGCGGTACAGTCCTGAAGATATTGAAAAGAAGTGGTATGATTTCTGGATTGAGAAGGGATATTTCAGGGCCCGTGAAAAGAGTGATGCCCCTTCTTACTGCATTGTAATACCTCCGCCCAATGTTACGGGTTCTCTTCATATAGGTCATGCGCTTGACATTACCCTTCAGGATATAATGATACGGTGGAAGAGGATGTCAGGTTTTAACACCCTCTGGCTTCCCGGTACGGACCATGCTGGTATTGCAACCCAGAATGTTGTTGAGAAGCACCTTAAAGCAAAAGGCACTGACAGGCACGCTCTTGGCAGGGAAAAATTTATTGAAAATGTATGGGAGTGGAAAAAGCAGTACGGCGGGACAATCATAAACCAGCTGAAAAGCATGGGTGCATCATGCGACTGGAGCAGGGAGAGGTTTACCCTTGACGAAGGATTGTCGAGGGCGGTAAGAGAGGTTTTTGTAAGGCTTTACGAAGAAGGACTTATTTACAGGGGAGACTATATAATCAACTGGTGCCCGAGGTGCCATACTGCGTTGTCAGACCTCGAGGTTGAGCATGAAGACGTACAGGGAAAGCTCTATTACTTTAAATATAATTTTGTGAATGAAGAAGGATATGTTACTGTTGCAACGACAAGGCCGGAGACCTATCTTGGTGATACGGCTGTGGCAGTCAATCCTGAAGATGAAAGATATAAATACCTTATCGGGAAAACGGTAAAGCTCCCGGTTATCCAGAGAGAGATACCGATTGTAGCCGATGAGTTTGTGGATTCATCCTTTGGTACCGGTGCTGTAAAGGTGACCCCCGCGCATGACACCAATGATTTTGAAATAGGGCAGAGGCACAATCTTCCGTTTATAAAGATAATGACAGGCGACGGAAAAATGTCTGAAGAAGCCGGGCCTTACAGGGGGCAGGACAGGTTTGAATGCAGAAAGAATGTTATTAAGGACCTGGATGAGCTGGGCCAGCTCGAAAAGATGGATGACCATGATATGTCAATCGGGCATTGTTACCGCTGTAAAACAGTAGTTGAGCCATATCTCTCAAAGCAGTGGTTTGTGAAAATCAAACCTCTCGCGGATGAGGCAATCAAGGCTGTGAAGGACGGCCGCGTAAAAATAGTTCCATCAGGATGGGAGAACAGCTACTTTGACTGGATGGAGAATATAAAGGACTGGTGCATATCAAGACAGATATGGTGGGGCCACAGGATCCCTGTCTGGTATTGTGATAAATGTGAAGAGATAATTGTATCAAGAGACACACCTGAAAAATGTAAATGCGGCAGCAGTGAACTGAGGCAGGATGAGGATGTGCTTGATACCTGGTTCTCATCAGGGCTATGGCCGTTTTCGACCCTTGGCTGGCCTGATAACACGGATGACCTGAAAACCTTTTATCCTACAAGCGTACTGATCACCGGATTTGACATACTTTTCTTCTGGGTTGCACGGATGATCATGATGGGATTGAAATTCATGAAAGATGAACCATTTCATCACGTGTATATTCATGCATTGCTCAGGGATGAAAGCGGTCAGAAGATGAGCAAGTCAAAGGGCAATGTGGTCGATCCTCTGAAAACAACTGCTGAATACGGTACTGATGCATTCAGGTTTACACTTGCTGCTTATGCGGCGCAGGGCAGGGACATCAAGTTTTCTGAAAAAAGGGTTGAAGGATACAGGCATTTCATAAACAAAATCTGGAATGTTGCCCGGTTTATATCCATGAACCTCGAAGAGACCGGTTTTGTTGCAGTAAAGGAATTATATAGTGGTGAATCACGAAACAGTGTCACGCTGGCAAACAGGTGGATCTTAAGCCGCCTCTCAACGGTCTGTGCAGAGATTAACAGTACCCTGGAAGAATACAGGTTTAATGACGCGGCGAACACCCTGTACCAGTTTGTCTGGCATGAACTCTGCGACTGGCATGTTGAGATGATAAAACCGGAACTTTATGGTGACGATAAGGAACTGAAGATCGCAGCGATAAGCACACTTATACATGTCTATGAAGTAGCTTTAAGCCTCCTGCATCCTTTTATGCCTTTTATTACAGAAGAGATATGGCAGACTCTCCCGGTCGAAAAGGGAGTGGACAGTCTCTGTATCCGTAAATATCCTGTTGCCGAAGACGGCATTAAAGACAGTGAAGCGGAAAACAAAATGAATATGATCATGGATGTGGTATCGGGTATAAGGAGCATCAGGGGAGAGCTTAATATTTCCCCCTCTCTTGAGCTGAAGGCAGTGATCAGGACCCTTGATAATACTGAGAGTATTTTAAATGAGAATATTACATATATTTCAAAACTCGCCAGAACCAGGGAGATTGAAATAGGAAGTGACATTGAGCCGCCCAAAAATGCTGCAACTGCAATCAAACCTTCAATGGAGATTTTTGTTCCCCTGAAGGGCCTCATTGATTTTGACGCTGAAATAAGCAGGCTTGGCAAGGAACTCAAGAAAACAGAAAGCAACCTTTCCTTTGTAAAAAGAAAGCTCCATAACAAGGAATTCATTAAAAAAGCCCCTAAAGCAGTTATTGAGGAAAATAAGGCCAAGTATAATGAATATTTGGAAAAATTAAATGCTATCCAGGGAAATATTGACAAGCTGGAAAAGCTGGGGGAATAAAGGAACGCAGGGGCAAACGGCTGTTCGCCAATGCGGAGCTGATAATGGCTGACTTGAATTCGAATATTGACTGGAACTATGTTGATAAAACCCTTGAAATGGCCCTGCACGAAGATATTGGCAGCGGCGATATTACAACCTCTTCACTGATCCCCAAAAAACATGTATCGAGCTCACTCCTGATTGCCAAGGACAATTTTATTCTTGCAGGCCTTCCTTTTTCAGAGAGGGTCTTTAAACTGGTCGATTCAGGCATAAAATTCAAATCTCTAGCAAAAGAAGGCGGAAAGATCAGGTCAGGGACTGTTATTGCTGAAATAAAAGGTAAGACGAAAAGCCTGTTAATGGGCGAAAGGACAGCACTGAACCTGCTACAGAGACTTTCTGGGATTGCAACGCTGACCGCTAAATACTCCGCAGCTGTAAAGGGGACCGGGGCCAGGATTGTAGATACCAGAAAAACTGTTCCCTGCCTGAGGTTCTTTGACAAGTATGCTGTCAGGACAGGAGGAGGCAGCAACCACCGTTTTGGTCTTTTTGACGGGGTGCTTATCAAAGACAATCATATTGCTGCTGTCGGGGGGGTAGGCAAGGCCGTGAGAATTGCCCGGGACAGGGCCCATCACCTGGTTAAGATAGAAGTAGAGGTGAAAAATCTCCGGGAGGTCAGAGAGGCATTGTCAGCTCGTGCTGACATTATTATGCTGGACAATATGACTGCTGCCACGACTAAAAAGGCGGTAGAGCTGATACGCCGTAAAAATAAAGATGTTTTAATCGAGGCATCAGGTAACATAAACCTCGAAAATGTTCGTGAAATAGCTGAAAACGGGGTGGACCTGATATCTGTAGGAGCGCTGACACATTCTGTTCCGGCTGCTGATATCAGTATGAAGTTTGATTTTTAGTGTATTTATCAGGACTGTCTACTGCTCATAATCTCCTCTGCAGATGCTAAGGATTAATTGACAAGAAATAGGGACACTCCTTATAATTATAAGTTAATTTGATTCGTAAGGTCTTTGATATGCGCTTAAATATGACCGATATTCCTGAGGATGGAATCAGGCAGAAGTTTGATCTGTTGATTTCTGCTGATCAAAGCCGGGAACCGGACGTTGCTGACGTTAATATCAAGATCCTGAAGATAGGTAAAAAGGTTTTAATTGAAGGTTCTGTAAAAATCTCTGTTGCGCTTAACTGCAGCCGCTGTTTAAATGATTTCCCATATCCTCTGGATATATCTTTTCGGGAAGAGTATAATCCTGCGAAGGAAAGGGCGGATGGTGAGGAAACGGAGCTTACAGACAGTGAACCGGACCTCAGTTTTTACCGTAATGATGAAATAGATGTTGCAGGACTGATTAAGGAACAGGTGCATTTGTCTGTTCCCATGAAGCCCCTTTGCAGTTCAGGATGTATGGGAATCTGTCCTGAATGCGGAAAGGATTTAAATGCGGGTCCATGTGAATGCAAAAAGGATACAGTTGATCCGAGACTGGCTCCTCTAGAAAAGATTAAGGAAAAATTGAAGAATAGAAAGGAGTAGAAATGCCAAATCCAACTTCTAGACATTCAAGGTCAAGAAGAGACAAAAGACGTGCAAACTGGAAAGTCACGGCGCCGAACCTAACTCTCTGTCCCGAGTGTCAGGAACCAAAACTTCCTCACAGGGTATGTATGAGCTGCGGAAGCTACAACGGGAAAAAGATTCTCGAAGTTATTGAAAAAGAAACTGTATGAGAATAGCTCTAGATGCAATGGGGGGTGATTATGCCCCGGCCTCGACGGTTGAAGGTGCGATTGAGGCGCTTAATGAGGATAAGGACCTTTCGGTTATCCTTGTAGGCGATGAAGGGGAGATAAGGGCAGAGCTTGATCATAAAAAATGTTCCGGCCTTCCTATAAGTATTAAACATGCTTCCCAGGTTGTGGAGATGGATGAATCTCCGCTTGCAGCATTAAGACGCAAGAAGGACTCATCCGTACGGGTTGCTTTAGACCTTGTAAAGTCAAATGATGCAGATGCCATGTTGAGTGCCGGAAATTCCGGTGTGGTTATGGCAACAGCGCTTTTTGTGCTGGGAAAACTTCCCGGTGTTGAAAGACCTGCCATAGCTACAATTATGCCAGGTTTAAAACACCACTTTGTTCTGCTTGATGCAGGGGCGAATGTTGATTGTAAACCTGTCCATCTGTATCAATTTGCGATCATGGGAGAAGCCTATGCCAGGTTTATTTTAAATCAGGAAAGCCCGAAGGTAGGACTCCTAAGCATAGGTGAAGAAGATGCTAAAGGTAATGAGCTCACTAAAGAGGCCTTCAAACAGATTAAAGAATCAGGCATGAACTTTATAGGCAATATTGAGGGACAGGACATTTTCTCCGGTGAAGCCGATGTAGTTGTTTGTGATGGTTTTGTAGGCAATATTACACTTAAAGTCAGTGAGGGACTGGCCGAAACCCTGTCAAAGCTCCTGAAAAGAGAGATTGTTAATCATGTGTCCGGAAAGATCGGGGCACTTTTTTTCAAGAAGGCCTTCAAAAACTTTAAAAAGAGAATGGACTATTCAGAATATGGCGGTGCTCCTCTTCTTGGTTTAAGTAAACCATGTATAATAAGCCACGGACGTTCAAGCTCGAAGGCAATCAAGAATGCCATAAAAGTGGCAGGGGTCTTTCATAACAAGGGTATTCTGAACATTATATCAAAGGAATTTAACGAGGGGTTTTCAAGGAGGGATGCTCTTGCAAATAAAGAGTAAAATTATCGGCACAGGCTCCTATGTCCCGAAAAAGGTACTCACGAACGCTGACATTGAAAAAATGGTCAACACCTCGGACGAGTGGATTACCGAGAGGACCGGTATCAGGGAACGAAGGATAATAAACGGCAAAGAGACAAATTCCGACCTTTGTTTAAAGGCATCCAGACAGGCCATTAAGGCGGCAGGTTTAAAGCCTAAAGATATTGACCTTATAATCGTCGCAACGATAAGCGGTGATATGCCGATGCCGTCAACCGCATCAATCCTCCAGAAAAAACTGAAAGCCGGAAACACCGGGGCGTTTGATATTAACG
Source organism: Nitrospirota bacterium (assembly GCA_039715075.1). Lineage (GTDB taxonomy): Bacteria > Nitrospirota > Thermodesulfovibrionia > UBA6902 > UBA6902 > JBDLIC01. Next base: position 3,724 of record JBDLIC010000134.1, on the reverse strand, counting down.
CGGCATGCAGCGGTTTTCTGTACGGCCTTTCTGTTGCAGACAGTTTTATCAGGAGCGGCTCAGCCCGGAGAGTGCTTCTTGTCGGAACCGAGGTGAACTCCAGGTTTCTGAACTGGGAAGACAGGACTACCTGTGTATTGTTCGGTGACGGGGCCGGCGCTGTAGTGCTGGAAGCTACAAAAGGCAAACACGCTATTTTATCAACGAATATCTATTCTGACGGAAACCAGTGGGACTATATCTGTCTGCCCGGAGGCGGTTCCAATATTCCTCCGACTTTAAAATCAGTCAGGGAAAAGAAGCACTTTATTACAATGAAGGGGAACGAGACATTTAAGGTTGCTGTAAGAACACTTGAGAAACTTGTAGTGGATACATTAAAAGAAAATAATCTGGATCCTTCTGAACTTGCGATGCTGATACCGCATCAGGCAAACCTCAGAATTATAAAAGCCACAGCCAAAAGACTTAAGCTCCCCATGAGCAAGGTCGCTGTTAATCTTGAAAAGTATGGCAATACATCAAGCGCATCCATACCTATTGCACTTGATGAGGTGGTAAGGGCCGACAGGATAAAGAAAAATGATTACGTCCTGCTGGAGGCATTCGGGAGCGGGTTGACCTGGGCATCAGCGTTAATCAGGTGGTGATGAAAAGATACTAATGAGTTATATGTTATACGTTATATGGATAAAGCAGCCGGGTGTTCACAGCCTACAGCATATAACGTATAACATGTAACATCATAACTTTAATATGTGGGAGGATTAGATGGACTATTTCCTGGACGAAGAACAGTTGATGATAAGAGACCTGGCAAGGCAGGTGGCAGAAGAAAAGGTTATGCCCATAAGAGCGGAGCTGGATGAAAAGGAAGAGTTTCCGTGGGACATCATGAAGGCCCTTGCCCAGTCGGATTTTTTCGGTATCAATATTTCCGAAGAATATGGCGGACTCGGCAGGGGAGGCCTGGAGCTGTCAATAGCTATCGAGGAATTAAGCAAGGCATGTCTCGGTGTATCCACCACATTTGCGGCCAATGCTCTTGGAACATATCCAATCCTCCTTTATGGTTCTGATGAACAGAAGAAAAAATATCTACCCGACATAGCATCAGGAAAGAAGCTTGTTGCATTTGGATTGACAGAAGCAAATGCGGGCAGTGATGCGTCCGGTGTTCAGACAACTGCAAAGCTTGAAGGGAATGAGTATGTGCTTAACGGCACAAAGCAGTGGATAACAAATGGAGGCGATGCTGAGATTTATACTATAATTGCGATTACGGACAAGTCCAAGGGAGCAAGGGGAGCATCGGCTTTTATTGTAGAAAAGGGTACTCCCGGATTCAGCTTCGGCAAAAAGGAAAACAAGATGGGGATAAGGTCATCGTCCACAAGAGAGCTTGTTTTTGAAGACTGCCGTATTCCAAAGGAAAACATTATTTCAAAACAGGGTATGGGTTTTATCGTTGCCATGAAGACCCTTGATAAATCAAGGGTAGGTGTAGGCGCCCAGGGCGTAGGTGTTGCTCAGGGGGCTTTTGAGGCTGCTGCCGGATTTGCAAAGGAGAGGCACCAGTTCGGCTCTCCGGTGATCAGTATTCAGGCTGTTCAGCATATGCTTGCGGATATGGCGACACAGATTGAGGCTGCAAGGGCGCTGGTATACGCGGTTGCAAGATATGTAGACTCCAATGCAAAGGACATCTCCAAAGAATCCGCCATGGCAAAACTGTTTGCTACTGACATGGCAATGAAAGTTACCGTGGATGCTGTTCAGGTAATGGGGGGGTCCGGATATATGAGAGAGTACCCTGTTGAAAAGATGATGCGTGATGCCAAGATACTGCAGATTTACGAAGGCACAAATCAGATACAGAGAAATGTCATCGGACAGGCGCTTGTAAAAGAGACCGCAAAAAGGAAATAGTTTTGTTCGAACTTTACCTGCCTGAACCTAATATCGTATAATACATATCGATTTTTTATCTTGTAATTTTCTCGCTTTATACATTTCAGGAGGATAAATAAAAAGTGAATATAATTGTTTGTATAAAACAGGTGCCTGACACAGCGGAAATTAAGATTAACCCTGAGACAAATACCCTTATGAGAGAGGGTGTTCCGAGCATAATAAACCCTTTTGATCTTAACGCAATTGAAGCTGCGATTCAGATAAAGGAAGAGGTCGGCGGAAAGGTGACGGCACTGACAATGGGACCACCTCAGGCGGAAACAGCATTAAGAGAGGCTGTCTCTATGGGAGTGGATGAAGTGGTCCTCCTCTCTGACCGGGCATTCGCCGGGTCCGATACATGGGCAACCTCTTATACCCTTGCAAAGGCCATAAAAAAACTTGGAGCGGACATCATTTTTTGCGGCAAGCAGGCAATTGACGGCGACACGGCGCAGGTTGGGCCGGAAACTGCTGAATTCCTGGATGTGCCTCATATCTCCTATATAAGAAAAATCGAGGGGGTCAGTGACAGTTCCATCAGAGTACAGAGGATGATGGATGAGGGCTATGATGTTGTTGAATCTTCTATTCCTGTCCTGCTTACGGTCGTTAAAGAGCTGAACCAGCCGAGAATGCCTTCGTTAAGGGGAAAGATGGCTGCTAAAAAGGCAGAGATAAAGACCATGGGAATGGCTGATATTGATGCTGATGAGAACAGCCTGGGACTAAAGGGTTCTCCCACGCAGGTAAAGAATATATTTGCCCCGGAAACAAAGGCTGAGAGAAGGATGATAGATGGAACACCGGAAGAACAGGTTGATAATTTGGTTAATGAATTGAGGGGAATTAAATGTCTATAATCGTACAAATTGATAAATGTTCGGGCTGTGAAACCTGCCTGGAATCATGCCCTTTTGATGCTATTGAAATGAAAGACGGTAAAGCAGTCATTAATGAATACTGCAATGCATGCATGAGCTGTCTGTCAGGCTGCCCTGAAGGCGCAATTATAGATACGGAGCCGGATGCCAAAAAGAGCGGTCTGTCGGAGCAGTTTACAGACTATAAGGATGTTCTTGTATTTGCTGAGCAGAGAAGAGGGAAAGTTGCTTCAGTATCGTATGAACTGCTCGGTGCAGGAAAGAGGCTGGCGGATGAGCTCGGCACCAAACTCCTGGCTGTACTATTAGGTGCGAGTGAATCAGAGGCCCGGGAACTGATTAAGTGGGGGGCTGACAGTGTTCTGTTCTGCAGTGACCCGTCACTCCAGCAATTTAACGATGACTCTTACAGTGATGTTCTTACAAAGGTGATCAAAGAATATAAACCCTCTATTGTGCTTGCCGGAGCAACGCCGATCGGCAGATCTTTTATTCCACGTGTAGCAGCAAGGGTAAGGACAGGACTTACTGCAGACTGCACTTCGCTGGAGATAGACAGTGAAACGAGGAACCTGCTTCAGGTCAGGCCGGCGTTTGGCGGAAATATAATGGCCACGATACTCTGCCCTGACTACAGGCCCCAGATGGCGACCGTCAGGTCCAGGGTTATGAAAAAGGGACAATATAATGAAAATAGAAAAGGTGAAATTATAAATATTGATTCCGGAAATGTTTCTTCAAGGACAAAGGTCCTGGAGTTTGTAAAAGAAGCATCCGAAATAAGTGTGAACCTTCACGAAGCGGACATAATTGTTGCCGGCGGAAGGGGCATGGGCGGGGATAAAGGTTTTAAATTGATTGAGGAGCTTGCAGAGGCGCTGGGCGGA
>JBDLIC010000133.1:0-9749 GCA_039715075.1 Nitrospirota bacterium | reverse complement strand
CATGGCTTCTCTTGCGGAAAAAGAGATTAGAACTAAACAGCAAAAGGTTATTAATAATGTTAAGGCTATTGATAATGCTAAGGCAAATATTGACACCAATACTACAGTCGTTGATGATGACGGAAAAAAGCATTTGATTTGTCCTACGGTAAGAGGAAAAAAGATGAAATGCTGAGAAGGGACAGGGGATGCCTTGTCCCTTTCCTCATTTAACCCGCATATTGCATGAAGGCTTCAAATGGTAATAAACGATTTTTCAATTCATCCAAATCGTTTGTTAATAGGTGAACTTGAAGCTAAAGCAGATGGAATGACTGAAATGGCTGGAATTTTATAGGACCGTCCACAAAGACCCCCGCTTGTTCATCTTCCTCAGCATCTTCATGGTCTCCGGATCGTATCGTATATTGAGCCCCGGCACTATCCAGTTGTGTCTCTCAGCCCCTTTTTCAGCCAGCTTCCGGAACATTTCATCAGCGTTCAGGGCAGGGGAGAGGTAGAATGCAGGTTCGAGCAAATTATTGTCTTTATCAACCAGGCCGTCATCAATGGCCTTTTGATGAAGCTCTGTATTCGGATATATCCTCAGTCCGGCCAGGGCTATTACAGCCGTGGGACTGACTTTGTCAAAGAAACTGAATGCCTCATCCAGTGTTTTGTCGTTCTCCCCGGGTCCGCCGATTATTAAATAGTGGGCGTTAGGCATTTTTGCTTTTCCACATGCTTCCGCTGCAGCTGATATTTCATCGGAGGTAAACTGTTTGCCAAGCCCCTTCAGTGTTACATCCGTTATTGCGTCAGAACCGAACTCCACCCCGCTGCAGCCTGCCCTTTTCATTAAGACGGCAAGCTGCTCTGTCATCCCGAGGGGGGTCGCGAAACAGGTCCAGTCAATAACAAGTTCTCTTCGCAATATTTCTTCGCAAATCCGGACCGCATGGTCTTCAGGAAAATTAAAGATATCATCAACAAAGAAGACATGGTCTATCCCGTGCCTGTCATGCATTTCCTTTAATTCATCCACAACTGCAGCAGGCTCCCGTAGACGCAGCTGATTGCCGTCAATACTCGGATACGTGCAGTAGGAGCAATGGAAAGGGCAGCCCCGTTTGGACTGAATATTTGCCATGCCGCCGAAATCAAGGTACTTCCTGTTGTCCAGTAGCGACCTGTCCGGCATATGTTCGGAATTGTTAAATTTAATTTTATTTGCCCTGAACTCTCCGTCTTTCAGACAGCATACATTTGGGATGTCATCATAACTGCTGCCATTTTTTATGGCATCAGCCAGCAGGGCGAATGCATTTTCACCTGCACCCGCAATCCCGATGCTCAGGTCCAGGTACCGGAGCACTTCTTCAGGGAAAATGGAATAACCGGATCCCCCGACTATAATTTCTGCAGAAGTTTTACTTTTCAGGAAATTAACCACCGACCTGATCCTCGGCATATAATATACGCTTCTGTTGAATGTGAGATTATCTATATTGCGGAGCGAGATGCCAATAAGATCGGGAGAAAATTCAGAAAGTGATACCTCAATTGACTTGAAATCATCTTCTACAAAGCAGAGGTCAAGTATGGTTGTTTCATCTCCCCGCTCTTTGAGAAATGATGCTACATATGCTGCCCCGAGAGGGGCCACAGGGTAGGGTTCCTGCTCATTGTTTACAGATATAAACAGGATTTTCATTACTTACTTTCTTGCAATGCCAGCAGGTCGGGTCAGAGGCCAGATAGTTTCCGGTGATCTGATAAGCATTACCCCTGCAGCCGTAACAATCGCTGCCGTGCTCGCAGTCGCTGCACTCACCTTCAAGATGCTCAAAAACATTTCTCAGTTTATTTATAACTTCACTTGAGGAAAGTATTTCACCCAGAGGTTTATCCCTTATGTTCCCGACCGGAAGATCAACCCCGGTACATGGCTGCACATTTCCCTGTGCATTGACAAGACTGCTGTAAAGGTGCCGTTTGCAGGAAAAAGCTGCGATAGTTGGACGCGTCTCCCATGAAACATCGAACTTGTCATTGTCAATGGATTCGAGCTGTTCAAAGAGTTTCTTTATATCAGATGACGGCACCTGAAGTGAGCCGTTCTGTTTAGCGCGGCCCTGAAATGTCAAGATCTCAACGTACGGGATAATATTTCTTTCACGCGCCCAGGACCACATGTCCGGTATTTCATTTATATTCTGTTTGCATATTACAGTCTGAATGCCGAGTGATGCCCTGCCGTTGGGGTAGCCCGCTTTTCTAAGGGTTTCCATTCCTCTTTTGATCTGCCAGTATGTGCCCTTTTTACCGGCCAGTGTATCCTGAACATCTGATTTGAAACTGTTATGCTTGATAATCACAGAGACCCTGTTTGTATAAAGGAGTTCTGCTGTTTTTTCGTTGATGAGTGTACCGTTTGTGAAGATTACCTGTTTTAAGCCCTGCGAGTTTATGAACTCAATGACCTCGGTTAACCTGTCATACATGAGAGGTTCTCCGCCCCCGATCAGGATTATCTTTTTTGCCCCGAGCTCTTTTGCCTGAAGAATAACCGATTTTATTTCATCAAGTGAAAGTTCATTGTCCGTGGCCTTGCCGGCCCGTGTGTAGCAGTAGATGCATTTCAGGTTGCATTTCTTTGTGAATTCGAGTTCCAGGGAAAGCAGCCCATTGTCGGCAGTACACTCTTTGATTTCCTCATCAGTAAAGCCGAGGGTGTTGATTATGTCAGGACCCTTGTTCATACACTTCTCTTGTCAATAAAGGTGATCGCCTTTCGGTTCCCGCCGTTAAAGAGTTTTTTTGACAATTCTTCCGGTTTCATAATTTCCAGTTTCGGAGACACCCTTGCCTTTGCACGGAGTCTTTCAGTGAGCATCGTTTTAAAGGATTCATCATCCCTGCTGGTCCCGACCCTTAATAGCACATGGTCCGTATGGTCATCGCCTGTAAATGCTTCTATCTGATAATTTTCGACACCCTCAACGTCCAGGATCGCGTTTTCAATGGTCTTCGGATACAGGGTAACTCCCTTGAACTTCAGCCTGTGGTATTTTCTTCCCATAACAGGCCCGATACGTAAAGAATTGGAACCGCACTCGCATGGAGCAGAGATTTTAAAGGTTATATCGCCTGTTTTATATCTCACAAGCGGCATGCCTTCGATCTGAAGAGTTGTCAGTACAAGCTCTCCTGTTTCTCCATCAGGTAACGGGTTACCCTCATCATCTATTATTTCGGCAAGAACGAGGTCCGGATGGCTATGCAGCCCCAGCCTCTGCCGGCATTCACAGAAAGAAACCTGCCCTTCTGTTATACCATAAGTGGACGAGAAAATGTTGCCGAACGCACCTGAAATCAGACTCCCGAGCGGGTTCAGTGTGAAATCTTCATTCCGAATGCTGTCACCTATGAGGACTATCTTCTGGAGCCCAAGGTCTTTGACATTAATACCGTAATCCCCGGACCTGCGTGCCATTTGCGCAATAAAGGACGGCACCGCGACAATTCCCCGGGGTTTCAGCTTTTTTATCAAATCAAACTGCCTGGCAATATTTTGCGCGCCCACCCTTACAACTGATGCCCCTAACTTTATGAGCCCGCTGTAGTATGCTATCCCGGCGATAAAGAGGTTGTCGCATGTTACATCAATAAAAAAGAGGTCACCCTTTTGGGCACCGGCATTGGTGAAACTCTTTTCTTCATTATAGGCAAGCCGCTGCTGGTCGCTTCTGGTCATTGCCACATAGACGGGGTCCCCGGTTGTGCCTGTAGTAGAGACCAGTTCTGCAGCGCCTTCCCGGTCGACTGAGAAAAAGTCCCAGTTGTTTTTGCTTATTTCCTCCCTGGAGGTGAAGGGCAGTTTTGTCAGGTCCTCAAGGCCCTGTATGTCAGAGGGGTTCAGGTCGAGACTTTTATAGAGACTGCGGTAGTAGCCGGATTTCTTATAGACCCTGTCAACTGTTTCCTTCAGCAGTTCCGCCTGGACCTGTTCGATTTTATCGGGAGGAAGTTTGTCGATATCATGGCGGAGTTTCACGCGCATACCTCCTGTACACTTCCATAAATTCTTGCATCACGATTTCGGGCACTTTCCGGATTTTCGATGAAAAAGAAATCGGCCTGATAATCAGGAGCTCTCTCATCTGACTTTACATCCGGAGAGATGATGCCCCCTGCAATTGCCATGCTGATATAGTTTTCTGACATGCATTCATCAGCATATGCAATGACGCTGTCAATAGAACTTTTAACCGGGCTCACAATGCTCTCTCCTCTGATGTCAAGAACGATAGTCGCCTGTGCGGCAAGAGCATTGGGAGATGTGAAGGGAAACAGAAGAGGGCTTGCTCCGAGGATGCCGTCTTTAACAATGTTTCCCCAGAATTCATTCTTAATGTCCTCGACTGCATTGTCTATTCCAAGGTAAAGCGCTATATCTTTCGTGCCTGCAGGAACTGGTATCCCTGCGTCTTTCAGAAGGAGTTCGATTGCAGCAACCGTGAACCTCTCCAGGTCATGGACAAAGCGGAAAGACCTGGTCCGTTCACTTAACATTGCCATAACTTCGTCCAGTTTATTTGCATTAATACGGCTTTTTCCGGTTATAACATTTTTCATGGCGCAGCCAATAATATAACAGAATTTTGTCCGCCAAATCCTGCGGACATGGACATTGATGTCCGTACACTCTTTTCCACTGCAACATTAGGAGTATAATTCAGGTCACACTCAGGGTCCTTGTCATGGTAATTAATGGTCGGCGGAATGATCCCATCCTTGATTGCAAGCAGGCAGCATATTGCTTCAATTACTCCTGCGGCCCCGAATGAATGACCGAGCATGGATTTGGTTGAGCTTACCGGGATATCATAAGCAAGGTCCCCGAACGCAGACTTTAATGCCTTCGTCTCCATAAGGTCATTATATGGCGTGCCGGTCCCATGGGCATTTATATAATCGATTCTGTTGTTCGGTATCTGTGCGTCCGATATGGCGGCCTGTATTGCCGAAGCCAGTCCTCGGCCGTCCCTGTGGGGTCCGGTAAGGTGGTTTGCATCGGACCTGGCGGCATAACCGATTACCCTTCCGTATATTTCAGCTTTCCGCCTGAGGGCGTTTTTTTCGGATTCGAGCACCATAAAAGCAGCACCTTCCCCGAGGGCCAGACCATTTCTGTTCCTGTCAAAAGGCCTTACTTTGTCAGTCGTAATTGCCTGAAGGGAATTAAAACCGGCAATAGCAAAGTCACTCAATATATCCATACCGCCTGCAAACATTATGTCTGCCCGGCCTGAAATGATTTTCCGGCAGGCAATGCCGACAGCGTCTGTGCCGGATGCGCAGGCAGTGGATACCGTGAAAACCGGACCGTTTAAACCATGCTTAAGGGCCAGACCGGAAGCTATTCCCGAAAGCGAGTCATCATAACCTGTTATATCTTCCACACGGTTGTTACCACCCTTTGTTAAGTCCGGTGAGATCGTTCGTGCTTCTTTATACAATATATTACCGAGAACTGTACCCAAAGTGAGACCTGCTTTGCATTCATTTAATATTGAAGTCATGTCCAGGCCGGAATCGGCAATTGCCATTTTCATTGCCTCCTGTGCCAGAAATCCGATTTTGTCTTCCATGTTTATCTGTTCAGGGAAGGCACCTGTGTCAATGGCAGCCATGGGCCACTTACCCAGATCAAGGAAGGGCGGCTTCATTATTTTAATAGTATCTTCTCCAGAGCAGAGGGCCTGCCAGAAACTGCCTGTCCCTTCAAAGGGCCTCAGGGGAGATAGGATTCCAATCCCGGTAATAACAATATTTTCTCTCAAGGTTTATCCAGCCTCCATAATGATGAGTTCAACAGCACGGATGAAACCTTGAAACCAATGTCCTGAAAAAGACCTGCCGATTTTTCCGGCAGGGAGAATCCATACCATCCCTCGCATACACTCTCGGCAAAGTCATGGCATAATACGCCGCGGCGTACCCACCTGTCCAGTACGCCCTTTTTTTCAGGATCAGGATAACTGTTTGTCAGTATCCCGAATGATCCGCCTTTCTTTATGGTCCTGAATATGTCCCTGTATGCAAATTCCCTTGCGTCCTGCGGTATATATGGATCAGCGCAGGAAAAAAAGACCAGGTCAAATGTTTCACTGCTGAAGGGCAGAGCACTGCCAAATCCATCCCAGCGTCTGCTGTCTTCCCATCTGACTGTTTCTGGTTGTTCTACTCTCCCCAATGCTCTCTCACGGAAAACATCCGTGAAATCGATGGCTGTTATTTCTGCATCAGGCATAATGTTCTGGATAGCGGAGATATCAAAACCTAATCCCGAACAGAGGTTCAGTATTTTGCAGGAACCTGTTTTCTTTGAAGAGAGCAGCTTCATAAGAAGAATGCGTGCGGTTTCGAATTCTGTATTGCCCAGGAAACGTTCCCATATATCCAGTGACTTTTCATCGAATCTGAACAGGGGAGGAGCTCCCCTGAGAAATTTTTCTGAATAATTGATGCACTCATTAAAAAAGGATATCTGTCCGCCGAAGAAAGTCCCGGCCCTTTCAATTTCATTCTTTGACAGGCGGAATGCATCATAGTCCGTGCTGCCCCGGCTGAAAAACATACCTTCTTTATGTATGATTCCGCATTCGTACAGAAAGTCCAGGGCTATTTGGATCATTCTTGTCCTTATAGTGTCAGAGGCGGCAATACCGAATTTTTGCTTCAGCATCTCCTCTGCTGGTCCCATAGTAAACTCATCTGCTCCTGTAAGAAAGTCTGTTATCCCTGATTCGGCCAGGAAAGTCAGTAATCGGTATGTCAGAAACCTCTGGGGTAAAGATTCTCCGAAAAGAGGCTTTAAGTCCTGAATGTCCTGACTTGTTATAATGTTTGAATTCATAATTTTAATAATAAGTTCCAACCGTTCCAGCAGTTCAAGCGATTTTTGTTAAAACCATCGCCGCAGCAGATCCTGTTTTTTCCAGACTGCAGACAAGGACATTTTTTATGTTGTCCGCGTTATCAGGTTTCTTCCCTGTCTCTGAAAAATATTCAGGGAGAAATCCTTTATCTATAATATATGCTGCTATTATAATGTTCCATATTGAAGATACACAGAATGCATTGCCGGTGTACCGGCTTACACTATTCTGCTGTATATTATCCAGGTATCCTGAATGTATGCCCGGTGGCATATCGACCAGTGCGAAATTTAGGTCCTGCTTTTTGATCCCTGCCATTGCGAGTGCCCTGTCTACGGCTGTTCTAAACGATTTATCCAGATCTGAAGTATCGAGATATGATGAGAATCCTGAAATGCTGCAATACCTTTGAGAATTCCTTTCTCCGTTATTCCTTTCAATCAGTATGGCGCCTGCGCCCTCGGACATTATTGATTCTCCGAATTTTCTGCGGCAGTAGAATGAAAGTTCATTGATTTCCTCTGTAGCAATAACCGCTGCTCTCTGTATTGAATCTTCTTCCAGAAGACGGCATGCCATAATGGAAGCCTTGATTGATGCTGATACTCCGCCGATAATAGTATGAACTGCTCCCTGTATACCGAAACAGATGGATGCATTACCTGCCGGTGCATTTAGAACAGAATCGGAAAAGAGTGCAGGGCTGATGTCTTCAACCCCTCCGGTCAGGAGTGACTCGTGATAATCCTGGGTATAGTTCAGCGCGCCGTGGGTTATGGCAGCGACCATTGCCGAATCTTCACCTCTGACAGAATCCAGACCTGCATCATTTATTGCCAGCCCTATCGCTGCCATGGCGTATTTTGATACGTCGGCGGCACGCCTGAACTTCCGGGCATCAATATGGGCATCTATGTCCTTATCGGCAATCTCACCTCCCTTGGCTCCAGGCAGTGATGAAAACCTGGTAATCTCCTTTATGACTGAAGGGCTTCCTGATAACAGTTCCCATAATTTCTCCTTTCCCGCTCCGGAGGGAGACAGGGGGCCTATACCTGATATTATTAAATTTTGCATGGATATTCCCTGAATATGAGAGACGCATTTGACCCTCCGAATCCGAATGAATTAGAGAGTGCTGTTTTAATCTCATGGGACGAAGTTTCTCTGACAATGTTCAGGCCGCAGTCCGGGTCTGGGGTATTATAGTTCAGGTTGGGCGGCAGTGTTTTATTAATAATTGAGAGAATTGAGATGATCCCCTCTACCGCTCCCGCTCCCCCAAGGATATGTCCGATCATGGGTTTGACGGAGCTGACCGGTATTGATACTGCCCTGTCTCCAAATGAATGTGTAATGGCGGCGGTTTCCATGGCATCGTTGAATTTTGTGCCTGTCCCGTGAGCATTTATATAGTCGATATCAGGATTACCGGCGTCCTTCAGCGCACTGCTTATTGCATTTGACGCCTGCCTGCCTGAGGGATCCGGGCTCGTCATATGATAAGCGTCTGATGACTTTCCATAGCCGATGATCTCCGCAAATATGTTAGCGTTGCGTCCAAGGGCGGACCGGAGTTCTTCCAGGACAAGTATGCCCGCGCCTTCACCCAGCACCAGTCCGTCTCTGTTTATATCAAACGGCCGGCACATTGCCGGCGATACAGCCATCAATGAATTAAATCCGGCGAAGGTGAATTCGCTCATGGTGTCATATCCCCCGCAGACAGCAGTGTTATGTTCTCCATTGCCGATGCAGCGGTACGCATAGCCGATCGCGTTGGCGCCGGATGCACAGGCATCGGAAAACATTATGGTGTCGCCCCTTAGATCAAACTCCCTGAAGATATTTACAGGTTGATAATGCGCGAGGTAATCTGATACCAGTGATACCCGTGCCTTATCGATACCTTTTTTTACGGCCTCTTGATGAAACATCTGGCCCGAAAGCATTCCACCCAGAGTTGTTCCGAGTGAGAGAATAATATCTTCGTCATTTATAGAATTTATAATATCGGCCTTTGAAAGGGCTTCACGGACAGCATGAATAAGCAGTAAAGATGCCCTGTCAAGGCGTTTATTTTTCAACCTGTCCAGATGTGTATCAGTAAAACCTGCTGCTTCGCCTCCGGAACACCCCCTGTATCTTGATGAATCAAATGATTCTATTTCCTTAATTCCTGACCGGCCTTCTGCAACATTAAGCCAGTTATCCTCAATGCCGGTCCCGTGGGCAGAGATTATTCCCATGCCTGTTATAACAACTCTTCTTTTCAAGTTTCCCTTTCAAGTCTCCCCCTTTGGAAAAGGGGGATTAAGGGGGATTTTACGAATAATTTCTTTAAAAATCTCCCCTGCCCCTCTTTGCCAAAGTCGAATCGACCCTCGTGAGACCCGACTCGGGAGGGGAATACAGACTGCATTATCATTAATAATGCTATTTTTGTTGATGCCCCGCCTTGAAGGCGGGGAGCTTCACTTTTCCGAAAACACCATAGAAGTAACATAAAAAGTATATAACAATGAGGGAAATAATAAACACACCGATAAAACCTGCTGCCAGAACAAAGGCGACAAAAGTACACAGGATGGCAGTATAGACTAATAATGTTGCTGCCAGTGATTTATAGAAATAGCTGTCTTTCATTTAGAATTCATTTATCCACATTTAAACTTACAAATGTTGAAACATATAATTGTTATACATGTCATTCTGAACTTGTTTCAGAATCTCTGATTATCAACGGGTTAAGAGACCCTGAATCAAGTTCAGGGTGACAAAATTTGCATCTATTATAAACCAAGCACCTCCCGTTTGCACCTGTAA
>JBDLIC010000132.1:0-9908 GCA_039715075.1 Nitrospirota bacterium | reverse complement strand
CAATCCTTTTCGATTCAGGCGATATCTCGCTTTCCTGCTTGATTGCCGGTTCAGGAAGAGGACATGCTTCTCCTCCTCTGTCTTTAAGAAACCTTAAAGGAAATTTGTCAAAATTCTCCTTGCAGGATGTTGCGCAAAAGGAGTAAGTCTTACCCTCATGCTCAGACTCTCCTGCTGAGTCTTTTTCTTCAATCTCCATTCCGCATACAGGATCTTTGACCATTGTCAACCTCCTGGCTTTTTTATAACTCTAAATAGTGAATGAATTATGAATTCTCTTCCAAATCTATTCCGGCTATTAAAGAACTTCATACTATGTTCACATTTATTTTTTTTAATACCATAAATGGGAAGGAGTCAAAAGTTGATAACAGCGAATACAGAAAAACATAATCATTCTCTATCGGAGAAATACAGGACATGGAACAGATAAACCTGCCCCTTGCATTTCTGGCCGGGATAGTTTCTTTCCTCTCCCCCTGCGTGCTGCCCCTGGTGCCTTCATATGTATCATTCATCTCCGGAGTCTCCTTTGAAGATTTAACGTCCAATCAAAACACAAAGAAAATACGCCTGACAACACTGGGCAACTCGCTTCTGTTTGTACTGGGGTTTTCAGTAATATTTATAGCCCTTGGAGCATCAACTTCATATCTTGGAGGCATACTGAATAAATACCAGGACTGGATGAGGATAATAGGCGGGGTCATGGTCGTCATCTTCGGCCTGTTCATTGCCGGATTGCTTGATTTCAATTTTCTAATGAAAGAAAAAAAGTTTATGATGCAGGGTAAACCGTCTGGATTTGCAGGTTCCTTTCTTGTAGGCATGACATTCGGTGCAGGATGGACACCGTGCATAGGCCCGATACTCGGCTCAATTCTGATTGTAGCGTCTTCAAATGGATCAACTGTAAACGGGGTACAGATGCTTTCAGTATATTCCGCAGGCCTGGCTATTCCTTTTCTGCTTTCCGCATTGCTCTTTAATTCGTTTTTAAGTTATTCAAAAACACTTTTGAAGTATATGAAGTTCATTAAAGCTGCGGGAGGATTAATACTTGTTTCTTTTGGACTTCTGCTTATCTCGAATAAAATGGGGACTATTATTGGATGGTTTCCGGATTTTGGGTTGACGATATAAATGTGAAGTAGGATGAACGTCGAACATCGAACGTTCAACGTTGAATGAAAAGCAAACTTCCATTGCCTAACATTCAATATTCGATGTTGGACGTTCGATGTTCGATGTTCATTTTTTTCAGTAAACCTTCCACTAAAAACCACTCTATAAGCAACAGTCCAAAAATTCACAAAACCTTCACAAATCATTCATAAATAGTTCACAACTTTCATTTAAATTTAAAAAAGGATAAATTGCTTCACCTTAATATGTAAGAAAGAAGAAATGGACAAGATAAATCATTGCAGAACAATGAGTCTGTTGAAAGTGATATTACTAATATCACTTGCTCTGCTTGCAAGTACCGGAACTGCTTTCAGTAAAGATATCCCGCTTATGAAGATTAATGAAGTAACAGACCTTATCATGAGTCCCGGATGCAACTATACTTACACGTTAACTTTATGCCCTTCTTCGGCAGCAGACCAGATGAAAGAGCTTGTCAAGGACAAACTCTTAAGAGGCGAGAGTAAGGAACAGATACTCGCTTATTTCGAACAGGTCTATGGGCCCAGGATACTGGCCCAGCCTGCCAGGAAGGGCTTTTATTTTCTTGCCTGGTGGTTCCCTTATTTCCTTCTTTTTGACGGTATGGTCATTGCCGGTGTCATTCTCTACATATGGCGTAAGAGGGAACAGAAAAGATCTGAGACCGCAGCAGATGACCCTGCCAACCAGAAAATCGATGCGGACATCGATAAAATGCTCGAAGAAGAGGTGCGGAAATTCAGAGAGGAATAAGAATTACAGGAAAGAACAAACATGAAAAATATCGTTAAAATTTTGGTCCTGCTGCCCATATTGATTTTACTCGTAGTGGTCGTTATCGGCGCCATTAAAGATATGGATGAGGGAAAAGAAAAACAGCCAAGGCCTTCGATCGGCGATCCTGCCAGGGACTTTACCTTTCCAGGACTTGACGGCAAAGATGTTACGTTATCCGACTTCTTTGGCAAAAAGGTCGTCTTTGTAAATATCTGGGCCACATGGTGCACGGAGTGCAAAAGAGAGCTGCCCACAGTCCAGAAGATGTATGAAAAATTTAAAGGAGACGAATTTGAGGTCCTGGCCGTAAGCATTGACGCCCTCGGGGCAAAAGCGGTGATTCCTTTCATGAATGATCTCGGACTTAAATTTCCTGCCCTGCTTGATACCACAGGATCGATACAGCTGCTTTACGGTACCACAGGCGTGCCAGAGTCTTTCATTGTTGATAAAAACGGTAAAGTCGCCTACGTGGAAATCGGGGCCGGAGACTGGCGGGAGCCTGACAAGCAGGCATTGATACAGGGTCTGATCAACGAGTCCGTCACTGGAGGATGAGATGAACAGAAAAATAAAAGTCATTGTTATTTCCATTTTGCTGGTCGCATCTTTTGCATATCTTGTCCTGCTGGGTATGAAGGAAGGCACCATGTTCTACCTTGAAGTCTCGGAGTTTGTGGAACAGGTTGAACAGCTGGGTGACAGGAAGGTGCGGGTCAACGGCGCAATAGTCAAAGACTCTCTGAATTTTGACCCGAAGTCCCTCAAACTTGTTTTTAAATTAAAGGACACAAAAGGGCCGGAGCTTATCAATGTCGTTTACAGAGGCGCGCCACCTGATCTGATAGAGGAAGACGGTGTAACACTTGTTGCTGAAGGCTCATATGACAGAAAACAGAACATCTTTGTATCTAAAAAGCTTCTTGTGAAGTGTCCTTCCAAATATGAGAAAAAGGGAGAAAACGTATGATTGAACTCGGAAGCCTGTCTCTGCTCTTTTCATTCATTCTCTCTCTTCTGGTTTTACTCAGTCTTTTTATCGGGCTGAGGAAAAAAGACGGGCGGTTCATAGAAGCCGCTTACAGGGGATCGGACGGCGTTTCAATTTTTATGACGATTGCATCAGTGCTGCTTGTTAACGCATTCATAACGGACGATTTCAGGCTTGAATATGTTGCTTCATACTCGGAACGGGCCCTGCCGCTTTTTTACAAACTGACCGGGCTCTGGGCCGGACAACAGGGGTCGCTCCTGTTCTGGGGATGGCTAATCTCTGTCTACACTTTCATAACAATAAGAAGGAACCGGAAAAAACCTGATGCGCTTTTCCTTCCTTATGTATTGATATTTCTGAATATAACAACCATGTTCTTCCTTGTTATTGTCAATTTTGTCACACCGCCTTTTGAGTTGACAGCAAGGATTCCTATGGATGGTAACGGACTGAACCCCATCCTTCAAAATCCCGGCATGGTATTTCATCCTCCAACGCTTTACCTCGGGTATGTCGGATTAACCGTCCCCTTTGCCTTTGCCATGGCCGCCCTGATCATGGAAGACTTCGGCGACTGGTGGATAAAGCAGACGAGGGCATGGACCCTTTTCTCATGGATGTTTCTCACGCTCGGCATAGTATTCGGCGGCTGGTGGGCATACAGGGAACTCGGGTGGGGAGGAGTCTGGGGCTGGGACCCGGTCGAAAACTCTTCTATCCTGCCGTGGTTTACGGCAACAGCTTTTCTGCACTCTGTAATAATTCAGGAAAAGAGGGGCATGCTGAAGGTCTGGAACCTGGTCCTGATAATACTGACGTATGCCCTCAGCATCTTCGGGGCATTCATCACCAGAAGCGGCATTATCAGTTCTGTTCATGCATTCGGCCAGTCATCTGTAGGGTATGTTTTTCTGGGTTTTCTGGTCATCATATTAGGTATATGCACATACTACCTCATAACCAGATATGAGAAGCTCAGGGAACAGAACCCGAAAATTGAATCCTATATCTCCAAGGAGAGTTCCTTTCTGTACAACAACATAATCCTGATTGCCCTCTGCTTCGCAACGTTCTGGGGGACTATTTTCCCTCTGGTCTCCGAGGCAGTCACAGGAGTAAAAATATCAGTGGGGCCGCCGTTTTTCAATACCGTCAATGCCCCGCTCTTCCTTCTCCTGCTGGCGCT
The DNA here is from genome assembly GCA_039715075.1 of Nitrospirota bacterium. Lineage (GTDB taxonomy): Bacteria > Nitrospirota > Thermodesulfovibrionia > UBA6902 > UBA6902 > JBDLIC01. The sequence goes on along the minus strand of JBDLIC010000132.1, from coordinate 5,781 downwards.
GATGGCCCTCTGTCCTCTGCTTAGCTGGCGCAGGACATCAGTGAGCAGCACAATAAAAAACCTTATACTCCCCTCACTGTTGACCATAGTATCTTTGCCCCTTCTTTTCCTTGCAGGTATCAGGGACTTTATGCCAGTATTCTTTTTTGCCTTTTCGGTCTTTGTTCTTGTGGCACTGACAAGAGAGTTTTATCTCGGCACAAAAGCGGGAGTAAAAAACAGGGGGCTGGGATGGCCGGCATCATTTGCAAACATGGTTGTTAAGAACAGGAGGAGATATGGAGGGTTTCTGGTGCACGCGGGGACCATCTTTATGGTTATAGGACTGGCCGGTTATGGGTACCACCAGTTCAAGGAGGATTTCAATCTGAAGCCGGGACAGGAGATTACGGTAAAGGGCTACAAATTAAGATATTCCGGACTCCAGTCATCCAATAAACGGACCTATGAATCTATAGGAGCAAAAGTGGAAGTTTACGATTCATCGGGCTTCAAAGGAATACTCATACCTGAAAAGAGATTTTATAAAAAGGCCGAGCCCTCAACAGAGGTGGCTATCATGAACAATCCTGTAGAAGACCTGTACCTGATATTCAGCGGCTGGTCAGATGACCAGAGTATAAGCCTGACCGTTGTTATAAATCCCCTGCTGTCATGGGTATGGTATGGGACATGGATCGTTGTGTTCGGCACTGTATGGGCAGTACTGCCAAGGAGGAGAAAGCAAAAGCAGGCAACTGCTGCTGCAAAGGAACTCCTCCTTCAGCTGAAAAGGGGGACCACAGCATGATCGAAATATTGTTTGCAATAATGGTCGTGGTTGCGCTTGTCTATGTCCTTCTTCCCCTGTTTGACGAGCCCTGCTGGCCCTTCCTGAAAAAGGGAGTGCTCACGGAAGTGCGCAGTGCAAAGAAGGAGGGCCTGATGGCAATATCAGACCTTGATACCGAATATGAGATGGGCAAGCTCACAAAGGAAGACTATGTTTCCCTGAGGGAAAGCCTGAAAAGAGAGGTCGCACCTGTGCTTAAGAAAGAAATGGAGATCGCTAAACAGGAAGAATCAAAACCAGCAGAGCTGCCGACGGATAATACAACATCAGATCTTGTAAGAGAGGTGATAAGGATTTGCGGTATAAAACACTGATAGCAGCAGCATTATTATTAATTTTCGCAATAAGTAATGCACAGGCTGTGACCATGAAGGTTGATATTACGAATGCAACTAAAGGTGAGAAGATGGCCTCGTATCCTTTTACCGTCAAAGTCATCACTATGGATTCCGCTTACAGGCTGAAGAAGACAGAAACGCTGGAGTTTAAAACAGGGCCTGACGGTGTATATGAAAATACTATTGATGTAAAGACGGGAACTGCAGTTAAAGTTGAGGTCAACTACCGGGGGACCAGCTACAGTTCTCAGCTCAGGGCAGTGAAGACAGGTATGGAAAAACTTTCATTCTCTCTGCCTGTATACAATATTACGGACAGGCAGGAGAACATAGCTGTCACTGAAAGGCATATAACGCTGGTTCCCAAAAATGATAACGTCATCGAGGTATATGAAAGTATCACGATAGAGAACTCAGGAAATTCTACATATGTGGGAAAGTTCAATGACGAACTGGAAGTGACGCAGGCCCTTTATATCCCCATGCCGCTCGGATATGCACTTAAAGGCCTGTATGGCATCCCGACCACCGGAATTTCTACCCTGTCCGGAGGGATTGTCAGCAAAAATGATATTAAACCCGGAATTCATGAGGCAACTCTTTTTTATCATGTCTCAAGTGATACCGGTTTCTTTGATTTTTCTCTTTTCAGTCAAAAAGAGGCGCCGGAAATAAAGTATATTTCCCTGTACTTTCCGAAAGATGACACATGGAAGATAAACACTTCCGGTCTCAAGCCTGCCGGAGAAGAGACTATGAAAAACAGGACCTTCAGCGCATGGAAAGGCACTGCAGACAGCGTCTTGCGTATTAAGGTGTACAGCCCGGCTTATGAAGGGACCATATCCCGATGGGCCATATCGATAACTCTTATATTCGGTGTTTTGTTAACAGTCATGTATCTCTGCAGGGCTCCTATCAAATTGTGGCATCTCAAAAGAGAGAAGAAGCGGCTGGAATCCGTGTTGTCCGGCTTAAACAACACGGACGGTGATAATGAAGTCAGGGGAGAGTATCAGTCCTTTGCCAGGATCATCAGAGGAAGACTGAAGGAGATCGAACAAAAGGTATAAATACCATGTTAATGGAATTGAAAAACATAAAGAAGCATTTTCATTCCAAAGCCGCACTGAACGGTATAGATCTGAGTGTAAAAGAAGGAGAATCGATTACCCTCTTCGGTCCCAACGGTGCCGGCAAAACTACGCTTATTAAAATCCTTTCCGGAATAATGTCACCGGGCGAAGGGGAAATAATATTTAACGGCAGCAGTTCGTCAGAATTCGATATAAAAAAATATATATTCTTTCTCGGCCACAAAAACTCACTCTATAACTCTCTTACTGTCTCCGAGAACCTGAACTTTGCCAACAGGATTTTCTCTCGCAGCAACGGTGCAGGCCGTATTGAGACTGTTCTCAGAGAGCATGGCCTGTGGGAGAGAAGGAACGACCCTGTAAAGGAACTATCCCAGGGGATGAAGAGGAGAGCAGCGATTGCAAGAGGGTTTATCACTGATCCGAAGATACTAATCATGGATGAACCGTTCACCGGCCTGGACCTGAAGTGGAGACGTTCGGTCCTGTCAAAAATCAAGGAACTAAAAACAGCGGGCAAGTCCATTGTTCTGGCTACCCATCTGGTTGAGGAGGGTTATGAACTTGCAGACAGGATCGCTTTTCTGAATAAAGGAAAACTTATGTTCATCAGGGACAAACAGGACGTTCAGCTAAAAGACATACAGGAACTGTTTCATTCACTGGGAGAAGCAGCGTAATGACCTTTGCAGGCAACATACTGGCTATTACAAAAAAAGACATTTCGCTGGAACTACGGGGAAAGGAATCATTGAGCCTGATGTTCTTTCTTTCACTGCTTCTGCTCGTTATCTTCAACCTTGCCCTTGATATGGATAATGAAAACACGGCTTCTCTCGCAGCCGGGATACTCTGGGTGATTTTTGCCTTTACCGGGGTCATGGGGATGGGCAGAACATCGATGGCGGAAAGAGATGAGGATGCTTATCTCTCTATTGTCTTCTCCCCGGTATCAAGTGAATCCCTTTACATCGGGAAAGTAATAAGCAACTTTCTGTTCCTGATGATAATCGAGATATCCACACTCTTTTTCTTTGCAGTGCTTTTTGATTTCGAAAAGATAATTATTTCTTTGCCCGGTCTGCTCCCTTCCCTTCTGCTCGGAACTTTAGGTTTTTCAGTTGTCGGCACACTTTTCTCTTTTCTGACTACCACGTCAAAGCACGGCGAGATCATTCTCCCTTTTCTCTTTCTCCCTGTTGTAGTGCCTGTTGTACTAGGGGGTGTGTCGTCCATGAATCTGATATTGGCAGGGCGCCCTGTTGAGGAGTCAATGAAATGGATACAGATACTTGCAGTTTTTGATTTTATGTATTTATGCATTTCACTGCTTTTATTTAAATATCTTATAGAGGAGTAGTTACTTATGAATATGAGAAAGATACAGATGCCGCTTTTCCTGTCCCTGCTGGTATTGATTCCCCTCGATTTCTATCTGATATTCAAGGTTGCCCCGACAGAAAGGGTCATGGGAGACGTGCAGCGAATATTCTATTTCCATGTATCACTGGCGATAAGCTCTTACCTCGCGTTTACTACTGTATTTATTGCAGGCATCATCTACCTGTGGCGCAAAAACCTCTTCTGGGACACGATAGCATATTCTGCCGCCGAGATAGGGGTGCTCTTCTCGACCCTTGTCCTTATCACCGGTTCCATCTGGGCAAGGCCGATCTGGAATGTATGGTGGGCCTGGGACCCGAGGCTTGTCACGATGCTGATCCTCTGGTTTATTTTCGTGGGATACTTCCTCCTTAGGAATGGAATATCCGACTGGGGAAAGAGGGCACGGTACTCGGCTGTTATTGGGATCATAGGCTTTCTCGATATCCCTGTTGTACGTCTTGCCACAAAATGGTGGCGCTCTGTCCACCCGCGCCTTAAGAGCGAGGGCGGCGGGCTGGACCCTGTGATGCTTAAGATCATGCTTTTCAGCATGGCCACGTTTCTTATGTTTACGGTCTTCCTGTTTCTTTACCGCTACAGTATCGCAAGGGCTGAAGAAAATTTAATTGTATTAACAAAAAGACTGGAGGATTAGACATGGATAACTGGATATATCTGTTTTCAGCATACACAACAGGCTGGCTCGGTATTCTGTTTTATGTTTTCATGAACGCTAGAAAGCAGGCAACGATCGAACGGAAGATTGAGGACCTGGAGTCGATGATATCGCGAAAGGAGGAATAATTATGCTTTGCTGTGCAGGACTCGTTGGAGGATTATACGTTGGCCAGTATTTAGGCGGCCCCTGGACTGTTATTGCACCGGCTGCGGGTTTTGGAATAGGTCTTGTGGGCGATATGAAATTTATGCATAAGATGCATAAGCCTTTGCCAAAAAAAGCTGAAGAAGATGAAAAGCCTGATTCACCGTCTTTTCAGGAACTTAAAGAGTAAAGAATACCATTTGCCTTTCATTTAAAAAGCAGTACAACAGACTCTAATCAGCAATAACGGCAATTTCTTATTTTTAGCCTTATGCTGTTTCTCGCCCGCATATTGCATGAAGGCGGCGGAAAGCATATCCATGATCCCCTGTCTCCGTCTTTCAACATGATTGTTCCATGAATGTATATCATTGTCAGTGGGGTCGTGGTGTCGTATCTTTACCTGATCATTACACATTTCAAATGGTTATAGTTAGGCCCTGCTCTTCTAAAAAATGAAGACTCCATCATGTTGTGAATGAAATTTGATGCTGAAAGAAAACCTCAACAACACCTATAAACAAATAGTTTTAAAAAGATGAGATTTTGATGATTAACGGTTGAAAGCAAGCATAAAAAAAGGGTCTGGAAAAACCAGGCCCTTTTTTCAATAGATTATATCTTTAGTATGTTAAGAGGCAGTATTTCTTGTCTTCCAGAAACGTCTTGCACCTAATGATGCGGCACCAACAATAAACAACGTGGAACTTATGGGTTCAGGGACAAGTGTGGGAGAAACTGAAATAGTAAAAGATCCATTAGATGATGTACTATTGTCCGTATAGACTCTGATCCATCCAATTTGTCCATCATCCCAGGTGTTCTCAAGTGTCACAGACATACTCAGGCCATTGGTGCTAATAGTCCAATCGCTTACTCCGCTGCTGCTTGATGGATCACAGTCACCATCGAAAGCCCAGCCAGAACACAGATCAGACGGATTCGCTGTATCCCAGGTAACGGTGTCAATAAAAACGGCGTCATTCGTAGCAGAAGAAATACTGAAATTAACACCGCTCCACGCAGTACCGGTATTATTCTGAGTCCAAAGCATAAAAAAACCTTTATAGGGATCCGCATCTGTATGTATGAAATCCTGGGATGTAACATTGAAATCGAATGGATCTGCTTCAGATTGTACCGTGCCATCATGAGCTTTGGCCGGGACGGTAACACCAAGGACAAAAACGATACAAAAGCACAATGTAGTGAAGCTCCCCGCCTACAAGGCGGGGCATCAAAAGAATAGCTTTATTAATGATCATGCAGTCTGTATTCCCCTCTTTGGCAAAGAGGGGTTAGGGG
>JBDLIC010000131.1:0-10191 GCA_039715075.1 Nitrospirota bacterium | reverse complement strand
AACTACCCTTGAAATCCTTGAGTTTGCCTCTATAGACACAACGGGTAATATGTTATGATTATGGCTTAACTTAACACCTATGGGATTAAGGGGGATTTTTAAATAATATATTCATTAATAAAATCTCCCCTAACCCCTCTTTGCTAAAGAGGGGAATAAAGCTGAGTAGTTACGAAGAAACGGGCTTACGCACTTTTAGTCCGAGAGCACCACAAACCGTATATACTCAGTCGTGGCATTCAGTATTTTAATCCTGTAATTATTGAATATCATAATATCTGAATTGAGTATATTGTGCGTGATTTCCCGGGAGGAAATGGGGGTTGTAGAAATCCTTCCATATTTTTTGTACGAAAAATGTAATGTGTCGTCCGATATACCTTTGTAAACAAGCTCTTCCTTTGATGATTCTTTTGTCGGATAGTCGAATATCCGCCAGCTTCCCTGCTCTTCGTCCAGGTTATGACCGCTGGCCATTTGTGCAGACTTGATAAACTCTGACGTTATCATAGGTACATCAATGCTGGTCTGCTCTTCAACGTTCAGGGTATAACTCTTTACGCGGGTCTCTTTCTTTGTTGTGAGATATGCACAGCTGGTAATCATTATTAACAGAAAGGACATGCAAAAAATTCTATAAAGTATCGACATCAGTTCCTCCTCTTCAGGTAAGAAGTTTTCTGTGTTTATAGTATCAAGTATATCAGAGCATGGTTTTAAGTCAATAAAGAAGAGAATATAAATTGCTCAATTCAGGTTTATTTATTATTGAATGAATTACAATATCTCAGATAATGTAACGGGAAAATAACAGAATATTTTATTGATTGATTAAATCTTTATTAAGACCATGCTATACCTTCCGGTCATATTTATGGGCGCCAGCTCCGTTATCCTTCAGATATTATGTCTGCGGCAGATCCTTTCGATATTTTCGGGTAATGAGCTTGTTATAGGAATTACTTTTGCAGTATGGCTGATGATTGTTGCCCTGGGCAGTTATACGGGCTCAAGGATAAAAAGTAAAAATGCATTTGGATGGACGTTCCTGTCTGTCTCACTTGTTTCCCAGGCCACGATAGTATTTATAAAAGCTGTCAGACCGATTACCGGCTTTGCGCTGGGTGAAGTGATTCCCCTTACCGTTACCATCGTATGGACTGTCCTTACTATGGCAGCATTATGCATTGTGATCGGAATTCAGTTTCCGCTGGCGGTTTCTTATCTCAGGGAAAGGGCACCCGAAGTCTACAGCTTTGAGGCAGCCGGGGCTTTCGCAGGGGGTCTGCTTTTTACTTTCCTGCTTGCAGGACGTGTTGATATGTATGCCGTTGCGATGGTTATTGCTCTTGTTAATATCCTCATCTCTTTTTATCTGCTCAGGAAAAAGGCTGTTTTTCTGCTGCTGATACTGCCCGTAGTCTTTTATTTTGGAAGCAAGGGGATTGTCTCTTTTTATCAGTATCAGGGTATTGAGCTGGTGAAAAGGGCTGAATCAAGATATGGCGAAATAGAGGTCCTGAAAATCAGGGACCAGTTCAACGTATATTCATCGGGGAAGTTTCAATACTCCTACCCTGATCCTCAGACCGAGGAAACAGGAGTGCACTTTCCTATGTCGATTCAGCCATCTGCAAAGGAAGTTCTGATTGTAGGCGGGTCACCGGCTGTTATAAGAGAGCTTCTGAAATATCCTCTCAGGCAGATTGATTTTGTGGAGATCGATCCGGTCATGATCAAGGTTTCAAAAGAGCTTTTGAGTGAGGAAGACAGACAATATCTAAACAACAGCAGAGTCAGGGTAATACATGAAGATGCCCGAAGATATATCAAGTCGCTGCAGTCCCGAAATTATGATCTTGTGTTACTTAATGTTCCTGCACCTTCGACAGCAAACATCAATAGATATTACACCCTGGAGTTTTTTGAAGAGACAAAGTCGGTACTCAGCAACCGGGGGGTCCTTTACCTGCGCCTGCCTGTCTCATACGGCTATATAGGCAGGAGAATGCAGATGGCAAACGGGTCGGTTTACAGGTCTCTGAAAGAAGTTTTCCCGAACGTGGAAGTATCTTCTGAAGAGTATGGGATCATTGCAGCATCAAAAATGCCTGTTGATACTAATCCCAGTCAATTGGCCGGCAGCTTCAGGAAGGCAGTTCTGGATACAAAATACTTCAGCCCATATCTGCTGCTGGATGCATTCGATCCTCTTAAAGTTAATATGGTCAAGAAAAGACTCGGGAAGGTGAAGGTAGTGAATACTGATATCAGGCCTGTTTCATATCTGCATAATCTTATGCTCTGGTCCGAGATTCACGGGGGCAAATGGCTGAACCTTTTACTGGGACTGGATGAGTATGAGATTATTATCTTTACAGGGGCGCTCCTGGTGCTGATAACGCTGGGGTTCATAATTAAGAAAGAAAATATCTCTTATACAATGTTTACTACCGGTTATGCGACTATGGCTTTTGTTCTGATATTGATTCTTGCGTATCAGGCTTATTCCGGATACATATATGAAATGATAGGATTGCTCACAGGCATATTTATGATGGGTGGTGCGGCTGGAGCTTATCTTATGAGAAGTAATAAGAGTCCTTTGAAATGGCTCAGGGCTTTTGATATGCAGATGGTTCTCCTTATGATATCAGCAATATTTTTGCTAAGGAGTGAGGCGGTATTTTATCTGTTGATTTTTGCTTCCGGATTGATTGGAGGAGGACAGTTTGCTGCGGCTAACCTGTCTATTAAAAAAGCAGGAAGCGCAGCAGCCGGCAGGCTTTATGCTGTAGACCTGGCGGGTTCATTTTTTGGCTCTTTTTTAACAGCTGTTTTCATGGTGCCATTAGCAGGAATGCGGAGCACGATACTTTTTCTGGTATTTATGAAGGCAATGTCATTTGTTTTTCTTATAAGATATAGGAAGACTGAATAAGGGTCCGAGGATTCAAGGAGCCAAGGGTTCAAGTGAAAGGAAATTAGAAAAAAGTTCTGTCACTCGACCCCTTGAACCCTTGAATCCTTAAATCCTATTTTGAAAACATGACCAGACTCAGAATTATACTGTTATTGATAACTGTTTTATCATTGATCGCCGGCTATTCCATAAGCCCTGAGATAAAGGTCGATGAAAAACCTTACCTGAAAGAAGTTGCCCCGGATGTACAATTTTCCGATAAAAAAGGTATGCCCCCGCATTATAAATCTGGAAGCGGTCCTGTTGCATTTAATACTTACGATATAGTTCCTGCTGTGCGGGGCTATGCCGGGCCGATCAAGCTTCTTATTGCTCTGGACAGTGGAGGAACCATTTTCGGCATTAAAATACTGGAGCATAAAGAGACAGAAAACTATGTCCACTATATGGTAACTCCTGATTACCTGCGCCAATTCCTGGGAAAGAACATTCATGACCCTATCAGAATTGACACTGATATTGATGCTATCAGCAGGGCAACCGAGAGCGTTCAGGCCCTTGCGAAGACTGTCAGGGATTCGTCGCGGAAGATTGCCTCTCAGGTGTATGGCCTGGAAGTAAAGAGTGAAGAGACGGGCAGGCAGGCAGGGATCGGATGGCTCCTTTATCTGATATTGTTTATTTCAGCCATCATATTTTATTACATTACAAGAAAATCCAGGGAACTGTTAAGGGCGAGGGATTTCAGCCTTGTACTCGGCACATTAATAATAGGCTTTTATCTTGCAGCACCTTTTTCGATTCTTAATGTATTTAACCTGATCCTGTTCAGGCACTCCTCTTCAATTATCTGGTATGTCATTATCTTCGGCACGTTTTTATCCATTGTGATTGCCGGAAGGTTTTATTGTGGATGGCTATGTCCATTTGGTGCGCTGGCGGAGTTTATCGGAAGGATGCCTTTCAAAAAATGGGAGTTATCTGTCAGGACAGACGATATGTGGAGGAGGGTCAAGTATTTCCTGTTATGCCTGATTGTAGTGGTAGTTTTTTTAAGCAGGCAAAGTGAGTACGGAAACTATGAAACGTATGTTGCCCTGTTTGCATTTCATGGAAATTCGCTAATGTGGCTGCTTGTCGCCTTAATGCTTGTTATCAATGTCCGAGTAGAAAGGTTCTGGTGCAGATATCTCTGCCCGGTTGCTGCTCTGACAGGGTTGCTTACCAGGAAAGCGGACGGATATGTAAGTACAAAGGACTGCCCAATGGGAAACAGGCACAATCCGCTTATATCTGAATGTATACGGTGTAACAGGTGCTACAGTAAAAGGGAAAATGCAGGCAGGTGATTTTCTGAAAGATAAGAGAATTAATATATACATGTATGTTTGCATTTTAAAAAGAGCTAAAGGTTTTCACTGTTTAAGTGTTTTGCTAAGAATACCGTTTTATAATAGAAAAAACATGATAACTGTAAGCCAATAACACTTAGATTAACTAAGTATCTGAAAGGAGGTCCGGTTATGAGAAGAAATGTTGTTATCACTTGCTGTTTGTTTCTGTTGATGGTTCTGGCCTTGTCGGGCAATGTTATATCATCTCAACATATGCAGTCCTCTGTCTGGTTAAAAACATTTCATAAATTTTATGGACTACCTGATAATGTCACGATTCATCAAGATCTTGATGATAATTTTGAGATGACCCAAAAGGCCCTTAAAAACAATCGTGAGCTCATCGAAAAGTTAAAAAAAGACATTAAACGATTGGAGCAAATTCAACTGCCAATGGATTTTCCTGTTGGAACAATTATCTCTTCGATGCTGCCTTATAAAAAATTTCAAAAGGCAGCAGGTGCTCTCTGGAAACCGGCGGATGGACGGAACGTCTCGGCCAGGTCAAGATATACAAAACTGACTGGCAAGAAGACCCTCCCTGACCTGAGGGGCATGTTTCTGAGAGGGTTAAACCAGTTTGATCCCCTTAAAGGGCCACGGCTTGACAATTACAGGGATCCGGAAGGAAAAGGGCGAAAAGCAGGATCTCTCCAACTTAACGCTACATGTCTGCCTAACGAGAGTTTTACTGCTACTGCTGTATCAACCGGCGAACATAAACATATCTATTCCGGTGCTCTCACCAAGGGAGTCAAATCGGGATCACATGAAGGAGCATCTTCTGAAATGAGCAGGACCGGTTCAACTGGAGAACATGACCATAACGTATTGATTGACGGCGGAGGGGATATGGAAACGCGTCCCAATAATATTACAGTTTATTATTATATAAAGATAAATTAGTTTTAAAAAAATCAGTAAAGTGTTTTATCTTTGCTTGCGATATGTAAAGTCTGACTTTAAAATATTGCCTTGTGAGAGGAGAAACATATGAAAGAAGAGAAAAAATTCAGGATATTGACTGTTCTTTCCACTCTTCTGATTATATTTATCCTTTCATACAATGTTTTTCAGGATTACATTACAACAGAGATCGGAGGCCATCTGAAAAGACGTCTCTATTATGAAAAGGTAATACTGAAAAAGGGGCTCACACTTCATAAGGCGAAATACTGGAAAAAGATGGAGGAATGACAAAAAGCGGGAAAGGCGGGAAACGCGGGAAAAGCAAAAACATTCCCTTTCCCGCCTTTCTCGCCTTTCCCGCTTCTATATGTGATAAAATATAAGTATGGGTACGAAGGTTAAGTGTGAACTTTGTCCCACTGAGTGTGAGCTGGACAACTACCAGATTGGCGGCTGCAGGGTGCGGATAAATAAAGATGGTGAACTCTACAGCCTTGTGTATGGCAACCCCTGCTCAATAGCCATTGACCCTATTGAAAAAAAACCCTTCTTTCATGTTTATCCTGCAACAAAGGCGTTTTCAGTAGCGACCGTCGGATGTGTCCTGGGCTGCAAGTTTTGCCAGAACTGGCAGATATCCCAGGGGAGCCCCGAAGAGTCTGACAACCATGATCTTTCACCCGATGACCTGGTCAGGCAGGCACTTTATTATGACTGCAAGAACATTGCTTATACATATACCGAACCTACGGTCTTCTATGAATACATGTATGACACGTCTGTAATCGCGAGACAATACGGCGTGAAAAATACTGTTCACACCTGCGGCTATATCAATGAAAAACCCCTGAGGGCGCTTTCAAAATATCTGGATGCGGCCTGTGTTGATCTCAAGGCGTTTACAGAAAGCTTTTATGCAAAGCTCTGCGGCGGAAGACTTAAGCCGGTCCTTGATTCATTGATCGTACTCAAGGATGAAGGTGTATGGATCGAGATAACAAACCTTGTGATCCCGACCCATAATGATGACTTAAGGGAAGTAAAGGACATGTGCAGATGGATTGTGAAAAATCTTGGCCCGGATGTGCCGATCCATTTTTCACGCTTTTTCCCGCACTATAAGCTGAAGAATCTTCCCCCCACACCTCTTGAAACTTTGAGAAACGTAAGGCAGATAGCCATCGATGCCGGGATCATGTATCCTTATATCGGGAATACCAGAAATGAAGCTGAAAACACTTACTGTCCGAACTGCAAAAGGCTTTTGATCGAAAGGATGGGGTATATTATAAGGCAGAATAATATTGTCGGCGGCAGGTGCAGATTCTGCAATACCAGGATTGCAGGGCTTTGGGAGGCATAATATGGGGTCAGGGCTCGACATGAGAAAAGTAGAAGATAGATTAATACTCTGGTTGCTGGCTGATTCCAAATAATTTTTCTCATGTCGAGCCCTGACCCCGACTATGGAGACATGATATGACAAGACGGGATTTTTTCAGATTTTTTATGGTTGGAGGACTGGTGGGGTTTATTGCGAAAAAGCTTAAATTGAAAGAGAAACCGAAGAAGGCAAAGTTCTGGAGGAAGGTTTCTTGATGTTCCGTAAGCATGCCTTATTTTTTTTCATTTTCATCCTTTTATCATCTTTTCTGTCTGGATGTTCTGACATACTGGATCCGGGAATTGTAAAAGAACCTGCGGTTGCAGGGCTTTTTTATTCTGCTGATAAAGAAAGGCTCCGGAATACTGTTGACGGATTTTTGTCACAGGCGAAGAATCAGCCGGTTGACGGACGACTGATTGCCCTGATCTCTCCGCATGCAGGATATGAATATTCCGGATCAATCGCAGCGTATGCATACAACCATTTAAAAGAGGAAGATATAGAGACAATCATACTGATCGGACCGAGCCACTACAAGACATTCAATGGTGCGTCGGTTTTTGAGAAAGGAAAATGGAAGACCCCTCTCGGTCAGGTAAAGATTGATCATGAGATTGCCAGCATGCTCCTGAACAAGGATGCGGATGTTACATATTTTCCTGAAGCATTTGAAAAGGAACACTCACTCGAGGTGCAGGTCCCATTTATTCAGCGCATTTTTAAAAAAATAAAAATAGTCCCTGTCCTTATCGGTACCCCGACAAACAGGTCATACCGGTTTCTGACTTCAAAGCTCACAGAAATATTAAGGGAAAACAAAAAGGCAATAATTATTGCGAGTACAGATTTTTCTCATTACCATGATTATAAGACGGCAATGGGAAAGGACGGTCTGACCGTAGACGGTATTGAAAGGATGTCGCTTGAGGATGTGCAGAAATATCTCGTGAGCGGCAGGGGAGAGATGTGCGGAAGCAACCCTGTTTTATACACTATGACTGTAGCGAGGAACCTTGGGGCAACTAATGGGGTCCTTTATAAGTATGCTAACTCCGGTGATGTTACCGGAGACATGAACCGGGTTGTAGGGTATGCTGCAATGGGTCTGTACAGGAGCCCTGTTACGGAATCAGGAAAGAGTGCACTGCTCAGGCTGGCTGAGGAAACAATCACTAAATATGTAAAGGACGGAAGGGTGCCTGAAGTAGTGATGAATAACAAAAGACTGAAGGCGAATGGTGCTACCTTTGTCACAATAAAAACAGAGCATGGAAGGTTGAGGGGCTGCATCGGAAATATCGAGCCCACGATGCCTCTGTATCAGTCGGTCATTCATAATGCGGTCAGCGCGAGTTCCCGGGACACCAGATTTCAGCCAATGAAAGAAAAAGACCTTGAAGGGATCGAGGTTGAGGTGACAATTCTTTCTCCCCTTGAGCCGCTAAAAGATAAGAAAGCAGTAGAAATTGGCAAACACGGACTTTATCTGGTGAAAGATTACCGCAGCGGGATACTTCTCCCTCAGGTGCCGGTTGAACAGGGCTGGGACAGAAATACATTCCTCAAACAGGTATCAAAAAAAGCAGGGCTTTCAGAAGATGCATGGAAGGATGCTGACCTGTACAGCTTTACGGCGGAAATAATAAAATAAGCGAGAAAGGCGGGAAAGGCGAGAAAGGCAAATAAGTTTCCTTTCCCGTTTTTCGCGCGTTTCCCGCCTTTCCCGCTTTTTACACTGTCTTCTCAACAATTCCATATTTCTTGATTTTGTATCCGATCTGTCGTGGTGTGATTCCGAGGATCCTGGCGGCTTTTGCCTGGATCCAGCCGGATTTTTCGAGGGCATCCTGGATATTCGCTTTTTCTATCTCCTCAACACTGGATGTTAGTGATGCTGATCTGTCTGAGCTTTTTGCGCGCCTGATACTAAGGGACACGGGAAGGTCTGCTGCTGTGACCTTTTCTGTTCCTGACATGATGACCAGTCTTTCAATGGTATTTTCGAGCTCCCTTACATTTCCAGGCCAGCTGTAATTTAAAAAGACCTGGAGTGATCCCTTATCCAGGTTGATTGAACGGTTGTTTTCCTGATTGAATTCTTTCAGGAAATAATCAATCAGTATCGGGATGTCTTCTCCTCTGTCCCTTAGGGGAGGCAGGAAGAGCGGAATGACATTAAGCCTGTAGTACAGGTCTTCTCTGAACTGCCCCTGGCTCGCAAGGGTCTCCAGGTTTCTGCTTGTTGCTGCGATGATCCTTACATCTACTTTTATGGTCTTTTCACTCCCTACGCGTTCAAATTCCCTTTCCTGAAGAACACGCAGGATTTTGGGTTGGAGCAGTATAGGCAGGTCACCGATCTCATCAAGGAAAATAGTGCCTTTATTTGCGAGCTCAAACTTCCCTTTTCTTGAGGCAATTGCACCTGTGAATGCCCCTTTCTCATGTCCGAATAGTTCGGATTCCAGCAGTCCTTCCGGAATGGAAGCACAATTGAATTTCTGGAATGGGCCCTTGTTTCTATTGCTCATATAATGGACTGCCTTTGCTATAAGTTCTTTGCCTGTGCCGCTTTCTCCGCGCAGAAGAACGGTTGCTTTTGAGGGAGCAACACGGTGTACAGCCTCGAATACCTCCTGCATTCTGTCTGATTGTCCTATGACATTTTCAATGCTGTATTTCCCCTTCAGTTCTCTTTTCAGGCTCTCCTTCTCTTTTTCGATCTCTTCATAACTTTCCCAGAGCTTTATAAATTGAGCTATAAGAGAGGAAACAATTCTTAATACCCTCAGGTCATCATCAACGTTTCCCTGTTTTTTTGAGTAAATCCTGTCTGCGCTTATAACGCCCAGGACTTCATTCTTCAGCATTATAGGAACACACAGGAAAGACACACCGTCTTTTTCCGGTCTCGAGCCTGTTTTGTTCAGGAAAAGAGGTTCCTGCCCTATATTCGGGATAACCATTGGTACTCTTTTTTCGATGACCCTTCCTACAATACCTTCTCCGATACGGTATTTGCCCTTTTCAATATTATGTTTGGCCAGTCCGTGGGAAGCAACAATACGCAGTTCTCCTGATTGATGGTCCAGGAGAAATACACATCCTCTCTGCATTTCGAGGATACTGCCGAGTGTAGACATAACAGAGGAAAGGTTTTTGTCGAGATCAAATGATGTAGTAAGTACCTTGCTGACCTCCAGAATGGCAGTCAACTCCCTGTTTTTGCGGACTATAAGATTGGTCTTGTGACTTATGCCTTTAGCTGACTTCATTTTTTAACTTAATTCTATCAGATAAGTTTTTTTTGTATACGCCAAGATAAATAAACAAGTAAAAACAGGGTGAAAATAAATTAACCAAATACTAACATCAGCCCGGATTTAATATCAACTATTTTAGGTGCTGAAACAAAAGACCTGCTCCATGAAAATATTGTTTAGAACCCATTTATGTGATATGAATAACACAATTATATAACAGGAGTTCCCCCAGAAATAGAGACAATCCGAAGATAAGTGTATAAGAGATAAGGGGAAACGGGATTTACAAAGTGGTGGTAGATCGTTTTGGAAAAA
>JBDLIC010000130.1:0-10219 GCA_039715075.1 Nitrospirota bacterium | reverse complement strand
AATCCCCCTTAATCCCCCTTTTCCAAAGGGGGAAACTTGAAAGGAGAACTTTTCATCCCCGTTTACAAAACGGGGTATTCAAGTTCATTTCTTCATAAATGTAATAGATATCACCGATTTGGTATGCATTAAGTAGTATTATAACTAAAGAGTGATATGGGATGAGATTATAGTGCAGGCACCGGGCAATTTAAGAAAGCATTTCAAGAATGTGAACATTATCAATAAAATCAAGGAGGTATAAGATGCTAGGAAAATGGACTAAAGATAAAGATGTTAAAACCGAGAGTCTCAAAAAAGATCCCCCGAAAGAGATCAGTGAACATACAGAAAATATAAATGCAAATGGAAATACAAATAAAAGAAAAATAAATAGCATCCTCAAGGGAAGCAAAGTAACGGGAGATATCACTGTCAGCTGTGATCTGGTATTGAGTGGAGATGTGGTAGGTAATATAACAGCCCGGGAGGATTCCAATATTGTTATTAAAGGTTCCTGTAAGGGAAACATAGAAACCCGGAAAGGCGATATTGACATAAGGGGAGAGTTACGGAGCGGGAACATTACCACCGAAGGAAATGTCTCAATCTCGGGAAAGTTCACGGGAGGCGAGGTAAAAGCAGGGGGCAAGATATATGTGAACTGTGAATTCACAGGCAGGCTGGAAGGAAATGAGATCGAAGTCGGTGCTCATGCCCATATCAAGGGAGAATTATTTTACAAAGAATTTATCACTATCTCGAGAGGTGCAAAAGTTGAGGTACATCTCTGTCGAATGGAGCAAGAGAGTAAAGGAGAAAACAAAATACCGGAGAACAGGATAATAAACATGAAACCGACTGTGAAAGAATTGACCGGAGTGAAGTAGCGGGGAAGCTCGGAAGCGCGGAAGGAACAATCTAACTTCTGTGCTTCGCTCTTCTGAGCTGTTTTCTCGTAATTCATAATTGATAATTCGTAATTGTTTTTTTTGCTTCCGCATTTCCTCGCTTTAACCATTTACTAATCCCCAATTCTGGGTTATGATTTAAAATACAATAATAATAAATCAATAACGCATAAATATAAAAAACAACCGGGAGGCAACATGAAAAGGCGAATAGGTCTGCACAGCAATGACCGTCCTAAACAGTGGTACAACATTCTGGCTGATATTAAGATGAACCCGCCGTTGGGTCCGGATGGCAAGCCGATTGGGCCGGACAGCCTGGCCCCGGTCTTTCCGATGAACCTTATTGAACAGGAGGTAAGTCCGGAACGCTGGATCGATATTCCCGAGGCTGTCCAGGATGTTTATTCCATGTGGAGGGCGACGCCCCTTATCCGCGCGTTCAACCTCGAAAAAGCCCTGGGTACTCCTGCAAAAATTTATTTAAAAGATGAAAGCGTCAGCCCGGCCGGCAGCCATAAGCCCAATACTGCGGTAGCCCAGGCCTATTACAATAAGGAATTCGGGATCAGGAAACTGACCACAGAAACCGGCGCAGGGCAGTGGGGCAGCGCCCTTTCTTTTGCAGGGAGCCAGTTCGGCCTTGAGATAGAGGTCTACATGGTCAGGATAAGCTTTGACCAGAAGCCCCACAGAAAAACTCTCATGCGCGTATGGGGCGGGAAATGCCACTCAAGCCCGTCAAGTCTGACAAAGGCAGGAAGGGCTGTTCTGGAAAAAGACCCGGACACCCCGGGAAGTCTGGGAATAGCTATCAGCGAAGCTGTTGAAGCTGCTGTATCAGATCAGTCAGGCGCTACCAGGTATTCACTGGGAAGTGTACTCAACCATGTCATGCTGCATCAGACCGTAGTAGGACAGGAAGCCAAAAAACAGCTTGAGAGTGTCGGAGATTATCCCAATGTCATAATCGGCTGTGCCGGCGGCGGCAGTAATTTTGCCGGTCTTGCATTCCCCTTTGTCTATGACAAGATCAATGGCAAAGAGATCGATATTCTCCCGGTCGAGCCATTGGCCTGCCCTACCCTGACAAAGGCGGCTTTTGTATATGACCACGGTGATGAAGCGGGCTACACCCCTCTTCTGGCCATGCACAGCCTGGGCCATAATTTCGTGCCCCCTCCGATCCACGCGGGAGGATTGAGATACCACGGCATGGCCCCCACAGTCAGCCAGTTGATAGTATCAGGTCTGCTGGAGCCCAAAGCAGTATCTCAAATCGAGGCCTATGAGGCCGGTGTTCAATGGGCTTTGACAGAGGGCATCGTACCGGCGCCTGAAACAAACCATGCACTCGCGCAGGTCATAAAAGAAGCAAACAAGGCCAAAGAGGAAGGCAAAGAAAAAGTTATCCTCGCAAATTTCAGCGGCCACGGCATGCTGGACCTCTCGGCATACGAGAAATTTCTGGACGGCAAACTCGAAGAAGTAGAACTCCCGGCAGAAGTACTCGAAAGGGCCGCTTCCGTAACGGTACAATACCCGAAACCGGAAATCTTTAAATAAGATTAAAAACTTCATGTATAAAGGAGGTATCCTGTGGAGAAGATAATAATAATCACAGCCGACCTGGGCCATTTCAAGGTTTACAGAGTTACAAAAGATCCCCTGGAAAAAAGTCCTGGAATCACTTTAATTGAAAGTTATGACTCCATCGAGGGACATGTCAAGTTAGGCGATAAATTAAGTGATGCCGCGGGAAGATTCAGGAGAGGGGGCGGAAAAGATGAAGCTGCAAAAGGCTCCGGAGAACGTCATAATATCAAGCTGGAAACAGAAAAGAGAATCATAAAGATGATAGCGAAGGATATAGATACTTATGTTGTAAGTGAGAAATGTGACAAATGGTTCCTGGCTGCCGGTAAGAAAATAAACAGAAATATTATTGAAAGACTGAAACCTGAAATAAAAGCCAAAATGGTTAAAAACCTGTCTGTCGATTTAACGAAAGTTAAGAAGTCTGAAATCCTGGGTTATTTCAAGTAAGCCCCGGGTTATTCCTTATATCATCTATTGTTTATCAGGCAATAATTACTCACTTTAATATTTCTATTAGCATTCTATAATAGACAAAAAGAGCTTTATATGATATGCGTATTATATGGATACCTTTATGCGGCAAGATTGAATCCTTTGAAAAGGAGTTGAAATTATGATGAAAATTAGTGACGTTTTGCAATCAAAAAGCAAGGATATCTGGACAGTCCACTCAAGGGAAACAGCATATTATGCGTTAGAGATTATGGCTGAGAAAAATATAGGAGCTTTACTGGTCATTGATGAAGAAAAGATTGTCGGCATTTTTTCAGAAAGGGATTATGCCCGCAAGGTAATACTGAAAGGGAAATCATCCAGAGAATCATCTGTGAAAGAACTGATGACCAAAGAGGTATATTCCATTTCTCCTGAAAAGTCTGTTGAAGAGTGTCTTGCTTTGATGACGGCCGCTCAATGCCGCCACATGCCTGTCATTGAAAACGATAAACTGGTTGGATTTGTGAGTATGGGTGATGTTGTCAATGCAATTATTTCCGAGAAAACAGTTACGATTCAGGATCTGAAGAATTATATATCGGGTTAAGAATATATTGCGGATGAAGAAATTTTCCCGAAATAACTATTATATTCTAAAATGGTTTATCCTGATTTTTATAATGGTTTCCGTTACCGGATGCGGGAAGATTTTCATTTATTTTTCTCAACCTTTATTTGATGACCTTTCCAGTTCTTTTATGCGGCAAAGGGATGTTGTTCTCGCCGAACAGGGCATCCCTGCCTTTCTTCTCTTTCTCGATGGCCTGATCGAACATAGCCCCGGGAACAAATCTCTTCTGCTTACCGGGGCAAGTGCTTACTCAGCATACACGTCTGCATTCGTTGGAGAAAAATATCCGGAAAGGAACAAAATCCTGGCAGCAAAGGCTAAAGATTATGCCTTTCGGGCTCTAAGCCTGCAAAACAGGAAATTTGCAAGAATGAAAAACGAGCCCTATTCCGGGTTTGTTACTACACTTCCCTCTTTCAGGAAAAGGGATGTTCCTTATCTATACTATGCAGCGACGACATGGGCAGGGTGGATACAGGCAAATTCCGAATCATGGGATGCCCTGGCCGACCTGCCAAAGGTGAAAAGTCTCATAGAACGCATAATCGAGCTTGACGAGAGTTTTAATTACGGAGCTCCTCATACCTTTATGGGGATCATGCTGACTATATATCCGCCGTCCCTCGGCGGGAAACCTGATGAGGCCAGGGAGCACTTTGAGAGGGCCATCGAACTCGGCCAGGGCAAGTTTCTTCCCACTTATGTGATGTACGCTAATTACTATGCAAAAATGGTATATGAAAAAAATCTTTTTTTTGATCTTCTGTCCAGGGTTCTGGATTCTCCGGTAGACGCGGTTCCAGAGCTCACACTCATTAACTCATTGGCTCAACAACAAGCCCGGGATTTGATTGAAGAGGCCCGCAAAGAAGAATACTTTGATTAGGACCTTATCGGTTGTTGTTAATGTTAGTGGTTTGCTTGTCCCTGTAAAACTGATAGAATAGTGAAGTCCGGTTCAGGGTTAAGATGGATTTAGTGAAAAATACTTGGGGAGGAATATGATGGATCGACTGAAAATCTCATTGATCTTTACAGTAGCCATGATTGCTGTGTTGTTTTTTTCAATTCCAGTACTTGCCGTAAGAATCAAGCTCGCTACCAAGGCCCCTGCAAATTTCAAGTCTGCTAAAATCGTAAAAAAGATGACCAGGGAGATCGAAGAAAAAACAGACGGGAAAGTGCGGTTCAAGGTCTATTATGGGGGGGTAAAAGGAACGGGCAGGGACCTTCTTCTCAAAATGAAAAGCGGAGAGATTCAGGGGGGCGAGTTCATGGCCGGTGAAGTTTCTCCGATGAGCAATGATTTTCAGCTCATGGGCATTGCTTTCGCCTTCAACAATTATGAGGAGGTTGACTTCATTCTCAAAAAGCTGGCCGCCCGGCTCAGGGAGCGAATGGAAAAACGGGGATACGTGGTCCTTGGCTGGATAGAAATGGGTTTTACTTATATCATGTCTGTAGAACCGATAGGTACTGTGGACGACCTCAAAGGGAAAAAAGTATGGATTCCACAGGGTGATCGCGTTAACCAGGCCTTCTTCGAGGCTTTAGGTGTCTCTCCTATTCCTATGGCTTTTGCCGATGTGATGCTGGCCCTGCAGACCGGACAGATCGACACAGTTGCCAATTCTTTTGTGGGCGCCATTGCGTTCCAGTGGCATACAAAGATCAAATACATAAGCGATATCCCCCTCTCCTATTCATATGGCCTCTTCATGATTACAAAGGAGGCATATGATAAGATTCCTGACGAGCACAAAGAAACGGTTCATAAAATAGTGGACCGTTATTTTACCGAAATGAATATGGATGTCCGAATGAACAATATTGATTCAGCCAGAACACTTGTCAAACAGGGAGTTCAATTTCTTCCTGTAACCCCTGAACAGAAAAAGGAGCTTAAGGAGATTATCGATAAAGTAAAAGAGCAGTTGACAGGCACAGAATTCCCCCGTGAGGGCCTCATTAAAATGCAGCAATATCTGAATGAATACAGGGGAATTCCTTCTGAAAGGCAATAGGATAATGACAAAAGGGCAAAAGGGTCCCCCCGGATTTGCTGCCAGGCTTGAAGACGGCATTCTCACACTCCTTTTAGTAAGCATGATCGTTCTCTCTTTTACCCAGATATTGCTACGAAATTTCTTTGAAACCGGTCTGATCTGGATAGATCCCCTGGTCCGCCAGATGCTTCTCTGGATAACTCTGGTGGGTGCTATGGTTGCGACAAGGGAGCGTAACCATATCACCGTTGACGCCATCTTCCGGCATATTCCTCCTGGAAGGGGAAAGTTTGCCACTAATTTTATCTGCAATACCTTTGCAGCGATTGTTTGTGCCTTGCTGACCTACTCCACTTTCCGTGTTTTTCATATGGAATTCCAGGACCCCCAGGGAGGCTTTATCATGACCGGTCTTCCTCTTTGGGTTTCACTCCTCACCATGCCTGTCGCCTTTGGTGTGATGACGCTCCGTTTTATACGTTTCAGTATCCTTTCCCTCCTGCAAACTATAAGAGGTGAGGCAAATCCATGACTGCGGTCCTTGGCATCATCTGCATTGTTATCGGCTTCCTTCTCGGGGCCCCGCTTTTTTGCGTTTTCGCTGCTATGGCCCTGCTGGGCTGGCATATAGATGAAACTTCGGTATCTGTAGTGGGCACTGATATCTTTCGCCTTTCGAGTAATTTTATCCTGATCACCATTCCGATGTTTACCTATGCAGGCTATCTCCTGGGAGAAAGCGGGGCGCCCAAGCGTCTGGTAAAACTTTCCAGGGCCCTGTTTGATGTAATGCCAGGAGGATTAGCCATCGTGTCCATCATAGCCTGCTCACTGTTCACGGCCTTTACCGGGGCTTCCGGAATAACCATCGCAGCCCTTGGTTCATTTCTTTTTCCTGCGCTGCTGCAGGATAAATACAGTGAGAACTTCTCTTTGGGGCTTGTAACTACCGGCGGGAGCCTGGGATTGCTTTTTGCTCCGAGTGTTCCTCTTATTATCTACGGTGTAATCACGGAGACACCAATTTCTGATATGTTCATTGCAGGTATAATCCCGGGCCTGCTGATGCTCCTCATTCTCTGCATTTTAAGTGTATTCATCGCCAAACGGGACAAGATCCCAACTTCACCCTTAAAATGGAAGGACCTGGGTGCAGCCCTGTGGGAGGCAAAGTGGGAGATCCCGATTCCAATCTTTGTTCTGGGCGGTCTCTACGGGGGTTTCATTATTGTGAGCGAGGCAGCGGCTGTAACCGCATTCTGGGTCTTGATAGTAGAAGTACTGATCCAGAGGGAAATTTCCTACTCACAGCATAAGAAAGTCGTCAAAGACAGCATGGTCATGGTGGGAGGCATACTGATAATCATGGCTGCTGCCCTGGCTTCAACGAATTATTTCATCGATGTGGATGTGCCCATGAAGATCTTCGATTTCATCCAGAGGTATGTAAGCACAAAGGTCGTATTTCTTATCCTGCTCAATTGCCTTCTATTTGCCCTGGGCATGATTCTGGACATCTTTTCAGCCCTCGTAGTTGTGGTTCCTCTTATCATGCCCGTTGCAAAGAAATACGGAATCAACGATGTCCACCTGGGCATTATCTTTCTCGCCAACATGCAGATCGGCTATCTTACGCCTCCCTTCGGTATGGGTCTCTTCATATCGGGTTATCGTTTCAACAAAGGGATAATTCAAACTACAGCGGCCTGCCTGCCCTTTATCACCATGTTAATCGGCTCAGTCCTCCTGATTACCTATTGGCCTGATCTCAGCCTCTTCCTTCTTAGAATAATGGGCAGACCCTATTGAACAGTGCGGAAGAGAAACAGCGAGGAAGTCCGGAAGCTCGGAAGCGCAGAAGGAACGGCCCTAACTTCAGATCTTCCGCGCTTGCTTGCTTACCCGCTTACCCGCTTTAGCAGATCGCTATTACCCTGATATTTCTGAAGCAGCTCTATCAGCTTTTCCATAGCAGTAACATTATTCATCGATGCCAGGCCCCTGTACAATAATTCAAGGCATCTGTACTCTTCCGGCTCAAACAAAAGCTCAGTACGCCGGGTAGCACTCTTTGACACATCAATTGCCGGGAACACCCTGGTCTCCGCCAGTTTTTTTGAGAGCACCAGTTCCATATTACCCGTACCTTTAAATTCCTCAAATATAACATTATCCATAGCACTGCCTGTATCGACCAGGATCGTCGCAATGATAGTTATAGAGCCCAGGCCCTCTACATTGCGGGCAGCACCAAAAATACGGCGCGGTACTTCAAGTGCACCGGCACCCACTCCTCCGGACATCGTACGCCCTCTGCCACGGTGCTGTGCGTTATGCACCCGCGCCAGACGCGTAAGTGAATCAAGCAATATCATCACATTATGCCCTGCAGCAGCCTCCTTAAAAGCCTCTGCGACAACCTCATCGACAACCTTGATATGACTTTCATGACTATGATCCATAGACGATGAATATACTTTGGCATTCACGCTACGCGTAAAATCTGTCACCTCTTCGGGACGCTCATCAACAAGCAGGCAATATACATTCATGTCAGGATACCCGTTTGTTACCGCATTACAGATATTCTTTAAAAATGTCGTTTTACCCGACCCGGGCGATGATACCACAAGGGCACGCTGTCCCATCCCTATCGGACAAATAAGATCAAGCGCACGGACGGACAAATCATCACTGCCCTTCTCAAGAATAATGCGCGGATACGGGTTTATTGCCGTACCGGCAAGAAACTTTTTCTCATCAGGTGAAGCAACCCTGCGCGCCGGAACATTTGAACGCTGCTGCGGCCGTGATTGCCCACGCCGCGAATTTGAACGAAAATAACTCATATATACTCCTTATTTTTTTGATTTTAAAGTAGGTGGGGTCACCCATTTATCTTTTATCGTAATTCGTAATTGTCTATATTCCATGTCCCCGACATTTGATATGTTAATTATAAAGATATGACTTGAGAATTGACAGTGATATCTTTATGTTTCCTGAAGAATGGATATCTGACACCACCCATTCTTTAGCTTTTCTCGTAATTCGTAATTGATAATTCGTAATTGCAGTTACTTCTTCTTAATTAGCAGTTATTAATCTGTTCAGGAGTGACAAAATAGTGGATTGAGTATATCATGGTATAAGGTTCGGTCATATTATATAAAATGGGAGAATATTATGCGTGATATTTTCATTAAATACTCAATCATCAGCATATGCGCTGTTGGATTGACTGCTTATTTCTGGCCGCCTGTTTTGCTGGCCCTCTGGGTAATTGTCCCCCTTGTACTGTGCGGGATCTATGATATATCTCAAAAGAAGCACACAGTCTTGAGGAACTTCCCGGTTGTAGGGCATGGCAGGTGGATCATGGAATTGCTCAGGCCTCCAATGTATCAGTATTTTGTCGAATCCGATATTGAGGGGGTCCCAATCAATCGTATGTTCCGTTCAGTAGTGTACCAGAGGGCAAAGCAGGAGATGGATACTGTTCCCTTCGGGACCAAGGTTGATGTCTATAGGACAGGGTATGAATGGATGGACCATTCATTGACAGCCATAAATGCAAAGACCGTGGACCATGATCTTAGGGTCACTGTCGGAGGGCCTGATTGTACGAAGCCGTACAGAGCCAGCATCCTTAACATTTCAGCCATGAGTTTCGGCGCTTTAAGCCGGAATGCTGTGTTGGCGCTTAATGGCGGTGCTAAGATCGGCGGTTTTGCTCATAACACCGGTGAAGGCGGAATAAGCCGTTATCATCTGGAAAAAGGAGGCGATCTCATCTGGCAGGTCGGGACCGCCTATTTCGGATGCAGGACAAAGGATGGTAATTTCTCTGAGGAATTATTCAGGGGAAAGTCGTTACATGAGAATATCAAAATGATCGAGATTAAACTCTCGCAGGGGGCAAAACCGGGTCATGGAGGAATTCTCCCTGCTGTTAAGAATACTCCAGAAATTGCCGGGATCAGAGGGGTTGAACCGCATACCCAGGTGGATTCTCCGCCGGCGCACAGTACTTTTTCAACTCCCATTGAGATGATGCACTTTATTCAGAAACTTCGGGAACTCTCCGGCGGCAAGCCGATCGGGTTCAAGCTCTGCCTGGGTAGGCGCAGTGAGTTTGTCGCGATTTGCAAGGCAATGACTGCAACGAAAATCAGACCGGATTTTATAACTGTTGACGGCGGCGAAGGGGGCACCGGCGCTGCTCCCCTGGAATATGCTAATTCTGTGGGCATGCCCCTGAGAGACAGCCTTGCTTTTATAGTTGACTGCCTGACAGGCTTTGATCTGAAAAAAGACATTAAGGTAATTGCGAGTGGAAAAATTATTTCGGGATTTCAAATAATCAAGAACCTGGCCCTCGGTGCAGATTTGTGCAACAGTGCAAGAGGCATGATGCTGGCACTGGGCTGTATTCAGGCACTTGAGTGCAACCTCAATAAATGCCCCACCGGTATAACAACCCAGGACCAGGCGCTCACCCGGGGGCTGGTAGTTACTGACAAGGAAAAGAGGGTTGCCGCATTTCATGAGGAGACTGTAAAAAGTGTTGTTGAACTGCTGGCAGCCTCAGGATTAGAAAGCACTGAACAACTGGACCGCTCTCATATCTATCGGAGAACAAGCTCCTCTGAGATACG
>JBDLIC010000129.1:0-10241 GCA_039715075.1 Nitrospirota bacterium | reverse complement strand
GGCAGGATATCCTTCAGCATGAATATATGATATTTCTTTTAATTTCAATGCACCTTCAAGGGCAATAGGGTAATTAATGCCCCGGCCGAGATACAGGAAATCTCTGACATTGCGAAACCTCTTTGCGATTTTTATGACTGCATCATTGATATGAAGCGCCTCCTCGATTTTCTCGGGGAGCTCCAGGAGATCATGAAACAGCTTTTTTATTTCTCTTGGTTTAAGTATTCCTTTTGCTTTTGCCAGTGCAATAGCAAAAAGATATAGCCCTGAGAGCTGTGTCGTGAAGGCCTTTGTCGAGGCAACCCCTATCTCAGGCCCGGAGTGAGTAAAGAATACCCCGTCCGCCTCACGTGAAGATGTACTTCCTACAACATTGCATATACTGAGGACCCTGGAGCCGAGCCTCTTCGCTTCCCTCTGTGCCGCAAGCGTGTCCGCCGTCTCCCCTGACTGTGTGATAACAATTGTAAGGCTGTTTCTCGGTATAATCGGTTTTCTGTACCTGAATTCCGACGCAATATCAACTTCACAGGGTATCCGGGTCATGTCCTCAATAATATATTTCCCAACAAGGGCCGCATGCCAGGATGTGCCGCAGGCAACAAGGTATATTTTATTTAATCTCTTTAAAAGCGTTTCTTTGAGTCCAAACTCATCGAGATTAACATCTGCATTTTCGAGGGAAAATCTTCCCCTTATGGTGTCCGATACTGCCCTGGGCTGCTCATATATTTCTTTAAGCATGAAATGCCTGTATCCGCCCTTTTCAGCCATGGTCGGGCTCCATTTAATCCGCTCGGGTTTCCTTTTCACATGCTTCTTCTTCTGAATGTCATACAATGAACAACCTTCACGCGTAAGTATGGCCATCTCGCTGTTTTCAGGAATGATAACGTCCCGAGTATATTTGAGAAACGCGGGAATGTCCGAGGCAATGAAATATTCTCCGTCACCGAGTCCGATAACAAGCGGACTGTCATGTTTTACTGCAAGCATCTTGTCAGGCTCCGCCTCACTCATGACCCCGATCGCGTATGCACCTTCAACATGTGTTAATGCCTTTTTTGTTGCCTCTTCAATATCAAGCCCCTTTTTTGAATAGCTGTATATAAGGTGACAGATTACTTCAGTATCGGTTTCAGATGTAAAAACATGTCCCTTCTTCTTCAACTTCTCTCTGAGTTCATAGTAGTTCTCAATAATCCCGTTATGCACAACAACAATTCCGCCAGCCCTGTGCGGATGGGCATTCTCTTCTGTTGGTTTTCCATGGGTCGCCCATCTTGTATGCCCGACACCTACAACACTTTTAAGCCTTTCCCCCCTTATGGCTTTCTCAAGGTCTCTTATCTTTCCGGCACACCTTCTGACGCTTAACTTCCCGTCATTCAGGAATGCTATACCTGCAGAATCATACCCCCTGTACTCAAGGCTCTTAAGGCCGTGAATGAGGATGGGGACAGCATTTTTCGTTCCTATGTAACCTATTATTCCGCACATAATGAATTTGATTGCAGGGGCGTATGCAATACACCCTACCGCCATAAATTTATTTCTTATTTTTTTTCGCCTTCAGTGTCTTACTTTCGGCCCTTTTCTTTTTTATCTTTACCCAGTCGATCAGATTTTCCTGCCGTTTTCTGCTGATTGCCAGTGCTTCCGGCGGGACATTTCTTGTAACTGTGGCCCCGGCCGCGACATACGCACCTTTGCCGATCTTTACCGGCGCTACAAGCTGGGAGTCGCTTCCAATAAATACGTCTGCTTCTATTTCGGTTTTAAATTTGTTTATCCCGTCGTAATTGCAGGTAATAGTGCCTGCTCCGATATTAACATTCTTCCCGACATCAGCGTCCCCGAGATATGTAAGATGAGATGCCTTTGTACCGTCTGCCAGGGTAGATTTCTTCACCTCTACAAAATTTCCGATCTTGACGTTACGGCCGATAAGACTCATGGGCCTGAGATGCGCAAAAGGGCCGACGGAAGTTCCGGACCCGATTCTGCTTTCTTCAATTAAGGTGCTGTCTTTCACAACAACTCCTTCTCCGAGTTTACTGTCAACAATTCTTGCACCGGGATAAATGACACAGTTTTTACCGATCGATGTTGTTCCTTCAATATATGTATTCGGATAGATAATAGAATCCCTGCCGATAGAAACAGAGGCATGGACAACCGATGTCTCCGGGTCAATAAAGGTCACGCCCTTTTCCATCAATTTTGATATGACCCTTCTTTTCAATATCTCTGTAACCTGATACAGCTGTTCCCTGGAGTTCACACCCCTTATTTCTTCGGAAGGACAGTTATAGGTATCAACCCTTTTACCCGCCCTGCAGGCGAGTTCAACAATGTCGGTAATATAATATTCTCCCGAAGAGGGGTTCTTTTTGATCCTGTCAAGAAAGTTCAGGGCAGCAGTTTCGAGAAGATAGACTCCCCCGTTTAATTCCCTGAACATTTTCCTCTCATCCGGAG
The DNA here is from genome assembly GCA_039715075.1 of Nitrospirota bacterium. Taxonomy (GTDB): domain Bacteria; phylum Nitrospirota; class Thermodesulfovibrionia; order UBA6902; family UBA6902; genus JBDLIC01. The sequence goes on along the minus strand of JBDLIC010000129.1, from coordinate 7,757 downwards.
TCGCGTGCTTATCTTCTACAATGCCGGTAACCTTTTTATTCTCATCCCTTATTACCCTTCCATAGCCGGACATTGATTCATCTTTAAATGAAAGGAAGGAAACTAAATTCTTACTGGATCTGTGTTTTGAAAGGAATTTCCTCAAGGTCCCGCTTGTCATAAGAGGCCCATCCCCGTTTAACACCAGGGTTGTTCCCTTTTTCAGTTCTTTCCTGGCAACAGAAAGCGCATCGCCGGTACCGAGAAGTTTTTTCTGGAGCACAAAAGAGAGTTTGTCATCTTTTATGCGTCTCCTGACCTCGTCCGCGCCGTTGCCTATGACAACGACTATTTTTGAAGGTTTCAGAGGCTTTAAAGCATCAATTACATGCTGAAGCATGGGTTTACCCAGTGATTCATGGAGGACCTTGGGCAAGCCGGATTTCATCCTCTTCCCAAGCCCCGCTGCAAGAATAACCACCGTAAGATTCATTCGATTATAATAATCATTTCACGGCACTGATTGCAATTCAATGAATTGTTATGATGAGGCTTCCTATTTATTTTTTGAACCGGGATCAAAAAAGAAGTTAACATTCTCACCGAGGTTAAGGTATTCGAGAACCTCTACAGGCAGACTCCCGGGACGCAGCCCCCCGGTAATCTTCAGGTCTTCCTGCATCAGATGCACAAAATTGATTAAAACTGTAAATGCCTCCATTGATAATTGACTATTTTTCTGTTAGCTAAAATTTAAAAGTAGACACTTTAAGAATTAAAAGTGGACACCTTGAAGGTCCTTGTTTTCAACGTTTTGGACATCAAGCAATTCCCCATTGCACCAGAATCTGACTTCAGACAATGAATTATTTAGTGGGTAGATCCTGAGATTAACATTCTCTCTTGGAACAGCTTTATTAATTTTCAACTTCAAATTATTGATAGATATTTTTCTGTAGGAATCAATAGTTCTCTTGGTTCTGAGGCAGAAGATATCTTTCGTGGACTGATAAGGTGGCAATATCTTGAACTCCCTGAATAATGAGTTGTTTTCTGCAAGGGCTTTCTGAAAGCGTATATAAGGAACTTCCTGAGTTGTGGAATGAACCTGCCGGTGATTGTATCTGCGAAGTTCCTGATTGAGGATTTTCTGAGCATGTTTAATGTCCGTAACATTTTCTCTGATACATGTTCTAACGAGTCGATCCTGAAGCCAGCCATAAGGACGTTCAACCTTGCCTTTGGCCTGAGGGGAAAGCGCATAAGTGACTTTAACATTGCAGTCAAATAGGACCTGTTTCCATTGAGGAGTGGCTTCATCTGTGAGCTTATGGTGTTTAAGCCATAGTTCATCACGGCCTCTGACAAAACGAAAGATGGAGTGGGAGTCAACGTAATATTTAAAAGGACAGCCATATCGCAAAATAACCGTTTCTAAAGCTAAAATATGTGCCCAGGCAGTTTCTCTTCTAAGAAGAACAGCATAAAGCATGAATCGGCTGAAGTCATCTATGGAGGTGATAAGATACCATTTTTCTTTTGCAGCCGGAGCCCAGAGGTGATGTGATGAATCATGCTGGATGAGTTCACCGGCATAATTGGTGAGAACCTCTCGGTCATGAATCTTTTTCTTTTTTTTTAGGAAGATAGAAATCATTCTTTTGGGCCCGGTCAATGATTGTCGGCAATGAGACTTTTTGTTTGTACTTTGTTTCTAACCGATCTTTAACATAACTGTAGTTATAGTATTTCAGAGGAATATCTTTATTCTCAATAGCCTTTTTATCAATCTTCAATTCGTTGATAATGTTCTTTTCAATACCTGGATCAATGGATCTGGTTTTGGTTTCTCGGGTATATTGAACAGAATAATTTTTAGGATCAGTACGATATTTTTTAAGCATCCGAAAAAAACGTGCTTTTTTGACTCCCAGAATTTCCTGTATATATTTCCGTTCAATTTCTTTTTCAAGATACCGTAGTAAAAGGTTCTTAATTTGATCATCAGTGAATCTCTTGTGGATTTGAGCCATAATCTAAAGCCTCCGTTTTTGAGTTCTAGATTACAGCTTTTTCAGGTGTCTACTTTTAATTCTTAATTGACATAATTGACTATTTTTCTTGTACTCCTAAAAGAAATGTGCTATCTTTTCATCAGGAAAAACCTTCAAACCAGAACATTTTTTTACATATGATCAATATGTAAAATCCGGCTTATTAATGACTTCATTAGAGATATTCATCAAAAAAACCAGGGGGGGACAGTTATGTTCAAAGCATCCAAAAACCAGCTTACTTATGCAGCAGTACTTGGCACCCTTTTATTAACCTTACTTTTTTTACTACCAGTAACGGCATCCGCAAAAAACTCCTGTCTCGACTCTAAAGACAGTAAATTAAAAATCGGGGTTCTCTATTCAGCAAATGAAGCAGGAAAACGGCACCTTAGCGGAGTAATAACGGCACTGGAAAAGTACCCGGACATCGGGTGTGTCCCTAAATCTTATATAAACAAAAAAGATGGATTTGAGAGCATGAGCCATCTTATCAAAAGCGGAGATGTGAATATTGTTATTGGTCCCACCACCAGTGATGTCTATGTTATGGGTATTGAGAAGCGGGAAGAACTTGAAAAGTACAAGGTACCCGTCATCTCGTCGCTAGTCATTGCGGATGTCCCGCATGAAGAGGGAGGATGGTTTTTCAGGACCAATGTAGACCTTAAACACCGCGTTGAAACGATATACGACTATCTGAATAAATACTGGATCAGTTCTATATCTATTTTGTATGCAAATACTGAGTGGGGAAGAAGAGCTGAAGGGGCCTTCCGTGAGGAGTTAACCACGGGCCAGAAAAAACATTATAAATCTTATATGTATAACCCGCCCGCGGTACTGGCACGGGAACAGTTCCGGCAGATACTCACCAGCCGGCCTGAGGTCGTAGGGATATTTGGAGAACGAAAGGACCTGAGAGATATATTTGAAATGCTCAAGCGGATGAACGCAGGGTCAACCGCATACAGGCCAATCCTGTTCACGATAATCGATGCAAGATATACCAACAGCGATATTGACGATGACACATACATAGTCCGTGACGGAGCTTATATAGTTACCGTAACTGAACCCGAAAAAGACAATATGGACGCTAAGGACACAGAAGATGATGTTGAAGCTCTCGCTTATGACACAACCATGTTGATTCTTAATGATCTGAAAGAGCCAATAAAGAAACGGGGTGATAATACAGACAAAATCATAGAGGACTTCAGGAAGCACTTTGAAGCCCGTTTAAAGGGCATCTCCAGTGATAAGGGTCAAAAAACAAAGATGGTTTTTTCAAAATATAAAAACATTTCCAAACCGGCAGTACTCCATCTGAAAGACAAGAAACTGAAAAAAGAGAACCTTGGAAAAGCGGTATCTCTGCTGGACAAGGTAAAACATAAAATTAATTTAACTCTGCGGCGCTACGGAGACCAGCCTCTGTATAATGTCATTATTCTGCTGACGATTGTCACGATTATGAGTTTTCTTGATATAAAAAAATGGTATGCAGGAAAATTTCTCCGGATAATGGTCAAACCCCCTTTTCTCTTTTTTATTATTGTTACCAATTTAACGGTACTCGCCTTTTATATCTCTATGGCAGAGACCGGCAATATCCGCTATGACAGTCTTATGGCAACACTGGTGATATCCTTTACCCCTCTGGCACTTTTAAGGACTTCACTGTTCGAAACAGCTGGAGGCAATGTCGTCGGACTGACAAGAATCTATGAAAGACTCTTACAATGGATAAACGACCAGCTTATGGCAAAAAAATATACCCATACAAAAAAATATATCAACCTTATTGCTTACCATAATACGGTAGATGGAATGAAAGAATGCCTTAAAGAGATTTTCCAGAATTCCCGCAATGCGGCTCAACGTGTACGTCTCGAAGCAGAACTCGATCAACTCGCCAACGACAGCATCTCTTACGCAGAACGTAGAAAAGTCTGCGCCAGACTGCTCTTCAGGAGGATGAAATACTCTGAACTGCAGAACATAAGCATGGCTCCGCCTGAAAACCCGGACGATCTGGATGATCCTGAGGTAGTTATCAAAACTGCGGCAATCCACTGCGCAGGAGATGCCACCTGCAAGGAGAAAATTGACGAAGAAATAGAGACCCTGCTGAAAGGAAAGAAGGAGGAGAGGAGAAAGGAACTTGAATCCGCCCACGATAAGGATATTAAATATATCGTTGGTGAGCAGGGAGTACTGAGAAGAAAGATAGCGTTTCTTTTTGCATTGAAAGGCAGTTACAGCGCAAACTACCTGCTTGACAGGAAATTATTAACAGAAAATGATCTGAATAAATTAGATGAAGCAAGGAAAGCTAATATTTATTTTTTTCAGGAGATGACAGATATCATTATCCAGAAAATAAAATCAGTATTTAATAATTTCAAAAGGGCCGTCATAAAGTCCACAAAGAAGAATCTGGGTGTAAAAGAATAAGGGCGGGACAGGTTTCAGTACATTAATGTCCAGTCACGATTTACGCCGCATGTACGCCCTGACAAACTTCGCTTCGCTGTAACTGACAGATCCTTTGAAATGCTCAATGACCGGATTGAGCTGCCAGGACTGGAGAGTCAGAAAAAGATTACTGATCTTCTCGCGCCTCTCCGGAGTTACGAGCCTGTCCATATCTATCTCACGTCCGTCCATTATCAACTGTTCGATGTGGCCTGTAATCGTGGATCTCGAGAGGTCGCGCGTCCCTGTAATCTCCTTCAGCGAAAGTCCTTTCAAAAATAGTTCATATGTTTTCTCAAAGGATTCTCCCTTTTTTCTCTTCCGGGTACGTTCCACAGGCTGACTGACAGCCGGCTTTTCCGGGATTGAGATGTCCGGATTTTCATCGAGATACTCCTTTATCACTTTCACGAATTCATCTCCATAACGCTCAAGTTTTGTGTCCCCCACACCGCTGATCCCTGCCATATGTTCCAGGTCCGCGGGAAAGTGCCTGCACATATCATGGAGTGTCCTGTCCGAAAATATGATATACGGGGGCACCTTCTGCTCATCAGCCAGTTTTTTCCGCACAGCGCGGAGTTTTACAAAGAGGGGCTCATCATAGGGATCGAACTCACTGCCCTTGCCAATCTTCTGTTTCTTTTCCGGCTCCTCCCTTTTCAGTCCGCTGATCGTATCAGTACCAAAGAGAATGCCCTTCCCCTTTTCGGACAGTTTCAGGACCGGGTACCTGTCGCCGTCCTGGAACATCGCCTCCTGGGCAAGAAGCTCATCGACTATAAACCCCCAGTGCCTCTTGTCCTTATGGCTGCCCGCTCCGTAGGTCTTGATTTCATTATGCTTCAATTCACGTATACGCTTTGTATCAGCCCCGGTAACAATATCAATAACATGCCTGATACCGAAGCGCTGCCCTGTCCTTGAGACGGCCGACATCAATATCTGGGCATCCACCGTCACATCAACCTTCTCAACATTGCCTGTACAGATATCGCAGGTATCACAGCTTTCATCCCCATACTCTTCTCCGAAATATTCAAGAAGCTGTCTGCGCCTGCATACATTATGCGATGCATACCTGACAGTCCGGTGGAGTTTATCCATTGCAACGGCCTTTTCCTTATCATCAGGGATCTGATCAATAAAATATCTGATCCTCGGGATATCTTCTCTTCCAAAAAATAGGATACACTCTGCAGGTTCGCCGTCACGGCCCGCACGACCCGTCTCCTGGTAATAGCCCTCGATATTTTTGGGGAGGTCCGCATGAATAACGAACCTCACATTCGATTTATCGATTCCCATACCAAAGGCGATTGTCGCCACAATAACACTGACTTCATCTTTATTAAATGCCTCCTGGTTCCTCTTCCGCTCCTCCTGCGGCAGACCTGCATGGTAAGGCAGGGCCTTAATTCCCTTATGTGTCAGTTCATCAGCCAGGGCAGTCACAGAGTCCCTGGTAGTGCGGTAGATTATTCCCGGCTCATCTTTGTGCTTTGAGAGGAACTCAAGCAGCTGCGCCTTGAGCCCCCTTTTCGCCTTCACCTTATAAAAAAGGTTCGGCCTGTTAAAAGAGGCACGTACCGTAAAAGCGGACCTGAGTCCCAGTTTATTGATAATGTCTTCCTGGACCTTCCGGGTGGCAGTTGCCGTAAAAGCAGCAACAGGAACCTTCGGAAATGTTTTTGTGATCTCCGAGAGACTCAGATAATCAGGACGGAAATCATGTCCCCATTCAGAAATGCAGTGCGCCTCATCCACGGCAAAAAGGGAAATGGGAACTCCCCTCAGTGTTTCGAGAAATCCGGACATTGCAAAACGCTCAGGCGCGATATATAAAAGTTCCAGCGAATGGTTTTTCAAATCACGGTATACGGCAGAGGCCTCACCATTAGAGAGCGAACTGTTTATAAACGCCGCTGAAATACCGTTTTCAAGGGCAGCATCCACCTGGTCTTTCATCAGGGAGATGAGCGGACTTATGACAACAGTTGTGCCTTTGGACATCTTAGCCGGCAGCTGATAGCAGAGCGATTTCCCCCCGCCGGTCGGCATTACAGCAAAGACATCCTTTTTCTCCAGGATGTTTTTGATAATGCTCTCCTGGTTGGGGCGGAACGCCTCAAAACCGAAGACCTTTTTCAGAGTATCAAGCATCTGCATATTATACTTTAGACCTGTTCAAAAAACTTCATAGTATCAGGCCCGGCAAACCAGAGGGCCAATGTTAAGCGGGGGACAAATATCAGAATGAAAAAACATAAGAAAACTGGAAATGTTCTGAAAACATGTCCCCTACAGACGTTATATTTATAACACAGATGTTGATGAATTTGAAAGGGATATTGTCCTGAATGTGCGGCATATAGGCACGGGAACCTGTCCCTACATTGGCATTGCCAGATATTATACACCGTTTAATTTACACAAAAAAAAGGGGGAAAGCATATTATGCTTTCCCCCTTGAACTACCATTTAAATGGTTACTCTATTTACCCCAGATCCCTTCAGTACGGTCAACTCTGCCATCATCTCCAAAAGAAACTCCTATGTTTTTGCTGAATCGTCTTCTTTTGTACGTCCACAGGTCTTCTTTTATTATCTCATTGTAGGTCATTACGTGAGTCTTGTTGCCAGCCCATGCCGGGGGCCCCATTGCAATGTAGGTCTGCTCCTTGGTCATACCGACCTTTGCAAATGCTTTATTAATTTCCTGCTGAACAGAAGAAGGAAACTGATCGATTTCAACTTTTTCTTTTGATAAAAATTTCTGAAGGAATACATCACCATCCGAACCAACATCAATTATATAGCTTTTCCCTGTTGCAACATCAACAGCCGTAGCGCTTGACCCATTATGGGTTACTTCCAGTTTAGTGCCTACTGGAACGATATCTTTTGTCGCCTGCCAGTTGACCCATGAAATTTGGCCGCCTTTAATTACTTTAAGGTTGCATCTTGAGTAATAAACATCCCCCGCAGCATAACTAAAAGAACTCATAAGCATGCCAGCAATAATTAACATACTGAAACAACTCAATAATTTTTTCATCTACTCCTCCTCCTAATTTTCATTGTTTATACTTAAGATACGGCATATTCCTGATCTTTCTTTATGTATTTTTTTCATTGTTTTCTAATATTAGATGTGCAATTCATTAAAAAAATGTGTGTTACATCACAATTTTGTTAAGGCTAATATTTCCTTTCAAGCAGGATAATTAGAAGGGAAGATTA
>JBDLIC010000128.1:0-10289 GCA_039715075.1 Nitrospirota bacterium | reverse complement strand
TATTTAGTTTGCAGATTATTAGTGAAGTTCCCCGCCTACAAGGCAGGGCATTAAAAAGAATAACTTTATTAATAAGAAAGCAATCTGTATTCCTCTCTTTAGCAAAGTCGAATCGACCCTCGTGAGACCCGACTCGGGAGGGGCCAGGGGAGATTTTTCAAAGAAATTATTCGTAAAATCCCCCTTAATCCCCCCCGAATCGGATCTACGACTTTTCCAAAGGGGGAGACTTGAAAGGAATTCCCGGTGCTGCATCATTCAGATTATTTTTCCTCCATCCGGAAATCAGCATCTTTCTCACTTTCAGTTATCATTGATTTCATGGAGTCATCCAGGGATTCAATCTTATATACCCTGATCTGTTTTTCCTTCCCCTTCACCGTTACCTTCCCTACCCCGTTTATCGATATATGCCCTATGATGTTAGACTCTACGGGTACGGTTATTCTCTGAAGCACCATTTCTGTCATCATGATGTCAGTATTAAACTGCCTTGTTAGAGATTCAACCCTGGATCCGATATTAACATGGTCCCCAATAACAGTATAGTCCATTTTCTTCCCTTCAGCACCGATATTTCCTACAATCACTTCGCCGCTGTTAAGTCCTATACCCACAGACAGAGAGGCCCTCCCCTCTGATATCCACTTCTCCCTCAGCTCCTTCATCCTGCTGTTCATGTCGAGAGCGCATCGCACGGCAAGTTCCGCATGGTTTTCCTGCTTCATAGGCGCTCCCCAGAAGGCCACGATCGCATCTCCAATAAACTTATCAAGTGTACCTTCCCATCGGAACACGATATCAGTCATGGTGCTGAGATATTCGTTAAGTATCGCAACAACATCTTCAGGTTCATATTTTTCAGCAAAATGGGTAAATCCCCTGATGTCAGAGAACAGCACTGTCACCTCTATCCTCGCTCCCCCGAGTTTTGCCATTTCCGGGTTTTCTATCAGCTCATTAACTACCCTTTCGGTAACATAACTCGAAAACATTTTTCTGATGTCCCTTGCCCTTCTCTCTTCAATAAAATACCTGTAACTCACAATGAATATTCCGGTGCTAAAAACTGTAAGCAAGGGATACAGCAGGTTAACCCTTGTATTCAGGAAAGCAAACGCGGCCTGATTGGCAAACAGAATAAAGGTTAACAAAAAAAGATAAGTCATAATAAATCTGCTTGCCTTCCTTGTACGGCCCAGGAGTAATGCCGCTATACCGGACAATATAACAATTGTGAGATCAAAATAATGCTGCGACTTAATGATATAATCTCCATTTATTATATTTGCGACAACAGTTGCATTCTTCTCGACACCCGGCATATTTGCGGAAAAAGGCGTGACCTTCAGATCGTAGGTTGCAATTGCTGATGTGCCAATCAGCACGATCTTATCTCTGAACTTCTCTGCTGAAATACGACCTGAGAGTAGATCAGCGGCTGAGACATGGTTAATGTTCCCTTCTTTCCCGTAGTAGTTAATATGCAGTCTCCCGAAAACATCGGAAGGCAGAAACGTCCCGCCCATATCTATCCCGCTCCCCCCTATAATACTTATTTTTTCAAAAGGGACCTTTTCAGCCAGAGCAGCAGTCTTAAGGGCGAGTGAAAAAAAGTATTCATCCCCGTATTTGAGATAAAGGTTTTCCCTTCTCACTTTACCATCCATATCAGATAATGAATTAACATGACCGAATCTTGCTGATCCGGCTATGGGCTCCGGCGGCAGAAGCACCCTGTGGGCGCTGTACTGTCCGAACAATTTCAGAAACTTAAGGTCCTTAATGCTGGACACAGTATGGTCATAAAGGACGTCGTTGATCTCACCTTCAAAGGTCTTGTCCTTTTCTACCTCAAAGCTGAGGGCAATGACAAGTTTACCCCTGTGAGTTTCAAGAACATCTGCCAGTGCCCTGTCTGATTCAGGTGATGTAGGGTCAGGGTAGAATATATCAACTGCCACGGCAGCAGGACCGCCTTTAAGCACTTTTTCTATAAGCTCAGCCTGAAGCTTCCTGTCCCACGGCCATCCACCATATTCACTGAGACTCTTTTCATCAATTAATACCGTCAACACTTCCTCCGGTACAGGTGGAGGATTAGTTATGTTTCTTATCTTAAACCTGTAATCAACAAGCAGTGCTTCCACAAATTCGTCAACTACAAGAGGGTTAATATACGTCAGAACCGAAAAAAAGATGATTATAAGAAGTGGGACTACAAAAGCAGCTTTTTTGTTATTGCTTTTTTTCATAGCGTATATAACATGAATGAAGCACTTAAAAAATTCACTAAAGGGGTTCTCTCCGATAAGGTCTTAAGGGAGGTACTGTTTAAAAACATTATCTATTAGACAACATTTTCACAATAAAAACAAGGGGTAATATGAAATAAGGGCTTATCTGGGGACATGGGTTGCCGTCATTTTCCCACTCTCTTTCTCTAAAAGTTGTCCCCTGCAATCTTTAACAATTCTTCCGGCACTCCCGTGTTCAGTTGTTTCAACAAGTTCAACCTGGCCGTCTTTCCGCTCCCTGTATACTTTATTATCATCTTCGATCTTTGGAAAATATTTCCCGGAAACATCCTGATACAAATCTACCCTGTAAAGACCGCCCGGAACATCTTCTTTCGAAAGATAAAGCATACCTTCCTTTTCATATACCAAATATTTCCCTTTGTCATTCCTGTATCCAACAAAATACTTGCCGTTTTCCTTATGGTACACATCCGCGTTCATGCGGCAGAGCTCATCACCTGATATTTCATAAAAGATGTTGTCCCTGACTCTGAACTTTTTCTCCATTGCACTCAGCACCCATTCGGATGTAATCCTGTCCGGACTGTGTGTCAGTATAGTGTTCTCTTTATTTAAAGTAGTATTTTTCAGAGCATGATAACTGGTATGCACTACGCTGTCTCTTATGGATACATCATGAATCACAACCGCGCTATTAAAGCTCATCAGGGCTTCCTCATACCTCTCTTCCGACCATGTGCGCTCTATATAATCATTAATATCTCCGTAAATCACGGAAGCAGTTTCATATTCCATCCTGGATATCCCGAGGTTCTGTTCCCTTTTTTCATCATAAAGCAGCTTCCATAATTCTGTATTGTGTACTGTATCCGAGCTAAAGACAAGCGTTTCATTATCTGTATTTATCCTTATCCCAATATTGGGGAGGCCATGCCATACGGGTGCCTTGACCGCTTCAATGGTAAACCCTGCCGGATCTGTAAAGATATTCTTCTTCTCCTGATAAAAGACATTTGAAGAGTATGTATAAAAACTTTCCGGTTCAACCCACTCGCCATAACCAGGGTCTTTAAAAAGCATTCTAGGGCGTTTTGTCTTATCACTTATAACAATCTTCGCCCTTTCCGGACCCAGGACATTTCCTTCTGCATCCGCAATAAAGAGACACGACCTGCCCTCTCCCTCATCCCTGGAAACAATCCTGTATTTTGCAGCCGGGCCGAGCATCGTATAATCAACATATTTCTCATATGGGACATCAATAACAGTCAATGAGTCATCCGACAGGGTCCGGTCCAGTGCAGGCTGGGCCATTGAAAATAATTCTGAATTTACATCTTCTGATGTCAGAAGGTGGACCTTGTTCGTTATGTCTTTGGCATACCTGTTAAAGATGGCCAGGTCCGTAAACCACCTTTTATGGTCATCATGGCAGTGAGATATAATAATCCCCTTGATATTCTTTAGGCGCTCACCACCGATCTGCTGGAAAAGAGTTGCACCGCAGTCAAAAAGATAAATGGACTGACCAACAGTTATTTGATAACCGATGCTCTTCCCTAGATTTGAAAAAGGCCCGGAATCACCGAGTATGCGTACAGTTATACCGTTTTTCATTGTAATATTAATTCCCTTCATTTTATCCAATACAATGTAACTCATTGGTAAAACTTGGGATATTGTACTTTTTTACTATTATCTATTAACCGTTTTTTCCAGTCAAGGTAATTTTCACATTTTCATGAAAATAAAATTTTCCTGCATTCTACACAAAAAAAGGGCAGGCTATTTAGCCTGCCCTCAAGATCCTTCAATTGTTAATCAACTTCTTCTAACTACGCTTTCTCCATCTATAGCCTGCGGTAATTCCGATAAATCCAAAAACAAGAAGTGTAACTGCAGGATATTTTACTCCGTAGACCAGAGGTGTCAGTGCAATACGTGTTGCTGTTCTCAGAGTCTCGTGCTTTGCAATGTAGTCTGCTATCGGAGGTGAATATTTGTAGTATGTCTTGACGAACATATTACCCGCGCTGTTAGTCAACAGATGCTTGTCCCTGAAACTCTTTAATACATTAACATCAGGATGCAGGTAACTGCCGTATGCTGCGGTAGCTATAAAACAGCCTCCGCCGCCACCGCCGCCTCCACTGATTCCTTCTATCTCTGCATCAGGGTCTGTGTATATGAAGGTTGCAGAACCGCAATCCTCACTCTCCACGTCATTAACCTGGACCGTAAAAGCAATATAGTAGATTGGGTTATCGGGCATTATGTCAGGATCATTCTCAGGTATCTGGGGGAGAGGATTCCAATTTAACTCACCAATGGTAGAATCAGCTAATGTCTCTATATAAAGATGTTCTCCATCATGAATAGTTGGGTCATAATCGGGCTGTGCCTGTAATGCTGTAGAAGCCATAACACTAGTAATGCTCCATTCGTAATCAGGATCTCCAAATCCTCCTTCAGCAAAAAGCTGTTCTGTATAATGTGTCAATGCAGGAGCAGATGGAAGCGTCTGATTGGTTATTGTGAGAGTCTCTGAACAGGTACTGATGTTAACAATAGTTGAACAATTATTACCGGCGCCATCGGTTACCTCTACAACTCCGACACCGTCTAGAGACGAATCAATTTGAGCAACTGAATAGTTCGCAAAAGGATCACCCGGGATAAATGGTGTAACTGTCAACTGAAGATTCTGGCTTCCCGGCAGCAGTTCAACAAAGAAAATTCCCTTATCCTCATCTATTATGCCGTTATCATTCAAATCTTCACCTTCGTCAAGTATTCCATTCTCATTTACATCCTCACTCGGCCTGTCGTCAGTTGCCGTACAATTAAAACCAGCATCACAAGTACATACTGGAAGATTATCATCACCAACTGGATTGAGGAATTCGAATAACGCGCCGCCGGTATACAGGTAAGAGTCAAACCAGTTGAAACCCTCAACAGTTATCCCGTGATTTCCGGTTGAGGATGTAGTGTGAACGCCGTCAGATATATATTCGATCGCTACATAATAATTAGAAGTTCCAATTTGTGAAAAATTCTCTTCAGGGACTGGAACTCCATCGAGAAGCAACGTACCCACATCATCTACATGAGCGATAATGGTGACATTATTTTCTATAAATTGCGCCCCGCCTACTGTCGAAAATGTATAGCTGCTTGCATATTGTTCAGCTGACGTTAAAATTCCAATAGCCGGGTCGCCGATGGGGGCGCCGCCTGAACTTGCCCGATTAGCAAGAAACTGTGCAACCATTATGGGTTCATTAGCCTCAAATATGTAGTCGCCGGACAGTCGCGCAGTATAATATGATTCTCCCCTGTTCAACGTTGTCAGTGGAGCGCCATTGGATGTCACGACTGTTCCATCAACCGATGCTACGATTGTATATCTTACACCCAGCGAAGTTTCCGGAGGATTGGCCGCTGGAATACTAAATTGCCATGTCTGTACAGGCGGAAGCATTTCAAAGATGTGATCACAAGCACTTCCGTCAAAACTTACACACATGTTTCCACTTGTTACTCCTACAGGTCGACTTGCGGTGATTATTGTCCCGCTAAGATCAGAAAAGGTCCTAAAGTATCCCTCACCGCGATTTAATGTTGTATTGGTTGTGCTACCACCAGGGAATGTTATGCTTACATCCGTGTTATCATAAGCCGCGAAAACGACCATCTCAGGAGTATCAGCACTGTGAGTAACTGCAATATACTCTGTATTAAATGTATCAATCGGTATTGCGAGTGAAGCATCAGACGTATGTATTCGACGATTAACCATGTAGGCTACAAATTCCTCATCAGCAAATGCACGCACACAATTGTTCGACACAACGCCGGATGACCAGGACATAGCCCCGATTGGGATAGATACAATCGTAACATCACCAGGTGATACAGCAACTGTAGTTGTGAACGTGGGTGAATTTACGGGATAATGAACAGTAACATCAGTAGTTACAGTACTTGTAAGATGTAATTCTACACTTACCTCGCCTGATAAATTCGGAAGAAATCCCAGAATAAAATCATTCCCCTGATTATCCAGTGAAGCGTAACCATTGGCTGTAATCCCAACGATTGAAATGAAACACATCAACATAATGATTATAAATGCCGATAATTTTTTTTGTTTTTTTTGCATTTCCCATACTCCTTGACTAAAGATCTTCTTACTATTTGTCATACTTGATTCATTATAATGTTTATTATTAATCATATTAGTCTCCATTTCAGTTTTCACCTCCTAATCCAACCTCTGAAAGTCACCCTGTTTGCTGGTTGGTGGTTCTGCTACTACTGCCGGTTCAATTGCAGCTGGCGGTGGCGGGTCAACTGGAGGGCCTTCCGGTACATAAAAAACAGGAGGCTCAGGTGGTACGAAAGCCGGCAGCTTATCATCATCTCTAGAAATATCCCCGGCTACCATCCACTTATCATCCCCTGGCTTTATGGGCCTTGCGTCTTCCACATTGACTCCGGAAATACAGCTGACAGTCCCTTCATTTACCATTACTCTGTCTTTCTTTGTATCCTTTGTAATCGCTTCCTTCTTAAGCCTGAACTCTACCTTGCCGTCCAGTGACATTACACATGTCTGGGCCACTTTATCTTTCCGGTTCGTCTCCTTCAGACCTTTCTCGGTCCACATGACAAACTTCGTTCCCCTTGCTGCAGCTACAGCTGTTGCTGTATGCACCTCAAGGTCACTCCTTCCAACTACCACTCTCAGTGACCCTTCAACCAGTCTGTAGATCGACTTAGACCTGTTCTTTTCAGCATTGTACATATACTCTTCTACCTCAACCTTGCTCAACTCACTTAGATTGAGAACACTGTCATCGTTAAAAAATAATTTCGTTCTCGATTTCTTTTCTGTCTCAACAGCGTCCTTCATAAAAAGTTCCATTTGGGGTTCAGCAATGTTTTTCGCATCGCCCCTTACAAGGAACGCCTTATTTTTTACAGCGAGCACCTGCCCCGCCCTGTTTGCTGAATACGATGCTGAAGTGAAAACAAAGAGCAGCACCATAGTTGTAAGGATAATCATTATTCTTTGATTTTTCATATTGCACCCGCCGTTCTTATAGGATTTATATTTCATGTTATTCTGAAGCCCTTTCAACAGCCTCCTCTGCTGGATGAAACGGGCAATTTTTTTAAACTGTGATACAAAACAATTAATTAATGAAAAATTCTCTTTTTACAGGAACACTCTTTTTTAGAACAATAAATAGCAAGAACTATGCCTTCAGGCAACTATATATATTTTAAGGTTTTCAAAAACAATAACCTGTAAATGAACCGTTAATAAATCTTACATGTGTTAAGTAATCCGTCATCTATTGTGAGAAATCAGGAATCCAATCCGCCCGCACAAAAACTTTAATATTGAACTCTTCAGTTCCCGAACAATTCAGACGAATCATTTATTTTATTTTTTATATCAAGCCATAAGTAAACAGAAGACCAATTATATTTCTCTGGTATTCAAAGTCTTCTATATTGGAATCATTGAATGTATAGCTCCCTGTCAGAGTAACGGCCATTTTTTTGGAAAGCGAGTACTGCAGGCTTAAAGCATACTTCTGCATTCTGTCTTCCCTTCTTTCATTATATGCCGGGAAATCCTGATCAAAATGCTTCCTCCAGCTGTACTCTGCGGAGGCTTTGAACCTTAGCGGTTCAATAATATTAAAACCGGTTGCTGCACCTACCCTGTCTCCCTTATAGGACCAGAAATTTTCTCGTGCATTTTTGCGGTCATGGAAATAATGAATATCACTTTTGACTTCGCCAATAGCAAAATTCTGTTTTATGCCTGCAACTGTTTTTTGCCCCCTCCGGTCTGAATTGCTTAAAAATTCCTCGGAGTCCCAGTACTTATGGTCACTGAATTCAACTATCACGTCCGTAGAGAAATCCATATTTTCTTTAATATTCACTTTAGTAAAAAAAGTATGAATTGTTCCGTACTCATCCCCTCCAAAAAAAATATATTCGTATTTATATCCAGCTGACGGCCTGACTACATCAGAAACATTCAGTTCAATTGAAGGCGTTACTTTGTGATAATGAACATCAAAATTATCAAGCTTAGCATGCAGACTCTGGTAGAAATTATAATCAGCCCTTATCAATACAGCGTTGTTCTCATAAACCTTTGCGCCCGCTTTTAGCAGCGCTACCGCCCTCCAGTCGCTTTTCCTGTCATCAGTAATAGACGGATTATCTGGTTCAAGCACAACGTTGCTGTCATACTGGCCGCCTATTGTCAGGTCTGCCTTAAACCTTTTTTCTCCCCCGCGATCATAGCAGTCCTTTATCAGGCTGTCCGCATAGCTTTCAGTCTTTGCATCCCCTGAAATGGATATGGATTTATTCATATTTTTCTCTGCCCTGCGGCAGTCCCCCCTTGAATAGTAGATCCGCCCCAGTTCAAAGTAAACGTTTGCGTCGGGTTTATCTTCTGATCTGATTTTCAACAGGAGGCTCTCTGCTTTTCCGAGTTCCCCCAGTCTTGAGTGTGCTATTGCTGAATAGTAAATAGCTTCAATATTGTCAGGAGCTGCTGCCAGTGCTTTATCGAGTATTTCAACTGCCTCACTGTATTTACCTTCGTTTATTTTTTCGATGCCCTGTGCAATGAACAGCTCATATTCTTCAGCTGCTTGCAGGCCTGTTATCGAAACAGATAAGAGTAAAATCACTACAACGATGTAAAAAAGAAAATAGATTGGTTTTGTCTTCATTGGAGATCCTTTCATAAATGTAAGCGTTTATTATTTTTCAATAGATAATACAAACTTGTTAACAACAGATAAGATGGTTATGATTTTCTCATACTTCATTATATCTGTCAAGATTTTTCTTTAATTATTTCGATATCTTATAGGATTATTTTCAATACTACAGGGCGGGGCTTCAAAAAGGATTAACTTTATTTTTACTGCTCAACCTGTATTATCCCTTTAGTAAAAGTGGATGAGTGATATAGGTGTTAAGTTAAGCCATTATCTCCCTGTGAGTTCATGTTTGCAAAACTGCTTCAGTAAGATTGAGCTTATCCCGTAAGGGCAATTCGTGAATTGCCCCTTTTTTACATACAATCTAACAATTACGTTAAGGTTTTTTACATTCTTACCGATATTAATATATGACAACTTCTTCTAATAGAAAGACTCTCGAGAAATTTCTCAGCAAAAAAATACTTCCTTCTGCCATCTTATTTATCCCTGCACTTCTTCTACTGTTTCTTTTTAATGGATGCGCTTCGATGAACGGAGAACTTTCAGCAGGTTCACCACAGACAATCAAGATCAACGAGGCACTCAGTGTACATGCTTACACATCCCTGAAGGAATTGCGCTCAGCCTATTTGTACAGGGGAGGAAGCGTTACAAAGTTTAAAAGGCTGAAGGGATTCTACTCTAAACGTGACAATACAATACACTGCATTAAGTGGGATTACTATACCTGCGGACATGAACTGTTTCATGTCCTGCAATATAAAGGTGACACCTCATTGATTGTAGAAAAAGGGTACGAGCACTTTAGAGAAAACTACTATACCAGTCCATGAACAGACTGGATAGTTGGAGAAATGGAGTGTTGGAGAAGCTGGCCAATCCTCCAAATCTCCAGTCACAAGGAATTCTTTTTCACTTCATCGATAATATAATCAGACGCCCTTAACGCAATGGCATGAATCGTAAGTGTCTCATCAATAAGAACTACCTGATAGGAGCTAGTGTCCTGTCAAGCAAAAACTGACGCATCTTACTTGTCCTTTTGCCTGCCTGCCGCGTTGCTCCTTCAGTTACATAGCTCGGCTATGCGCCTTCAGTCGCGCCTTACAGGCAGACAAAATTACTTCGTAATCTTACGTCACTTCTTGCTTGACAGGACACTAGTGTCATGTCACACATGTAATGTTGGATAAAGTCTTCTAAGCTTTACCCGCGCATCCTTGGTCGTGAATCGCCAGTTGATCGTCGCGTTTTGCGT
>JBDLIC010000127.1:0-10326 GCA_039715075.1 Nitrospirota bacterium | reverse complement strand
ACAGTTTTTGTTTTTTATGCACAGTTGCTAACATTAATGCTCAGTTCAGGAGAAGTCTTAATGGCGAATAGCCTGTAAGATTTAACAGGTACAAATAATATGTAACAATGTGTTCACGAAACCGCGAATGCATATTTACAGAAATTCAAAATACCGTAGGGGCTCCCCTTGCGGGTGCCCAGTCCCTTGCGGGTGCAGGGTTAATTGAAAACAGACTGAACTGGATTGGTCAAATAATTAATAACAATTGGAGAAATATTCCCAATGAATACGGAAATGTAGATATTGATGAATTTATTATAATGCCGAACCACCTTCATGGCATTATAATTTATAAAAGGGCACCCGCAAACAAAAGGGCACCCGCAAGGGGAGCCCCTACAGATCACGGAGGGGGCGGGATTACCGCAACGTTGGGACAAATAATCGGTGTCATTTAAATCCAGATGTGTAAATGATTGTTTGCAATATATTCGAGACAATAAATTAAATGAAATTGGAAAGATATGGCAGCGTAATTATTATGAACATATTATTCGCAATGAAGGCGAACTAAACCGTATTCGTCAATATATCCTGGTCAATCCCCTGCAATGGGATAATGACGAAAACAATCCGGACAATTTAAAGGACTTCAAACGATAATCATCACTTTTTATGATTGCTTAAAATTGCAGACTCATAGGTGCAATCCTCAATTTTACAATCCCTGCTGATTATTCACAACATGATGTTGTCTGCATTTCTTAGAAGAGCGGGGACTAACGATAACCATTTGAAATGTGCAATGGCAAGGCAGTAATTGTGAGTGTATGTTTTAGTCTAAAATGTGTTTTTTGATTCAGCTTATAAAAGCGGAGAAATGCGGAAGATTTTACTCTGCCTTCTTCCTTTTCTCCGATAATCTCCTGTTTACCAGGGATTTAAATCTATTCAACAAAGCATGTGATTTTTTATCGAGCTGAGCAAAATCAAATTTATGCCAGGAATTGACAAGGTCCTTATATTGAGCATTTATTGAGCATTTATTTCCTTGACCTTTTCCGGTTCTTTATCAGAATAATAATTCGAAACCCAATTTCTGAATGCGCGCGAAACGTTAACGCAATGTAAAATCTTATCAGCTTCTCCGACAACTTCAGGGCGGTTTTTTGTATATTCATTATGGCATTCTTTACACGTCCATGTTACAAGAGAAGTGTAATATACTTGCGCATTCATTGAGCCGTGACATGTTGAACAATGCGGTCCGGTCCCTTTTTCAAGGAGAGCTTTGTAATGCCTGCTTTCTGCAAAATTCTTCAGGACTTCTTCATGGCATTTACCACATCTTTGCGGAATCAGTTTAAAAGAAGCTTTTTCTATCGCGGTTAAGGATAAAAAATGGTCCTTATGAGCTGCTTTTTTATCTCTTTCATTTGGGTTCCCGCCGTGACAATCCATACATTTTACCCCTGCAAGATCATGAACAGAATCTTTCCAGTCACTGTAATACTCAAATAATGACCTGTTTTCAACACGAAATTTATCATCCTTATGACAGTCAACACATGTATCTTCAGCATACGTATAAGGAACATCTGACATTACAAAAAAAGCTGCCAGGAATATAAACACGATTCGATATAAATTCTTTTTATTAAACATGATTGTTCGCCCTCTCTTTGCAATGATGCAGTTTTTTATTTTTAATCGTATATTTTGAATATCACTTAAAGCTTATCCTGTCCATTTAATAATATTAATTGAATTATTAAAGGAGTTAATTCCTTATTCAGTGCCGGACTGCCAAAGAGCAATAGCGCAAAAGAGCAGAAGTGCGTATGGGAAATTTAAATCCATCACCTGCTTTAACAAAGTCCCCTTTAAGTAACCCCGAG
This sequence comes from Nitrospirota bacterium, assembly GCA_039715075.1. Taxonomy (GTDB): domain Bacteria; phylum Nitrospirota; class Thermodesulfovibrionia; order UBA6902; family UBA6902; genus JBDLIC01. The sequence goes on along the minus strand of JBDLIC010000127.1, from coordinate 8,446 downwards.
TGAACTCAGTTCTTATGGAGGCCCGAACTGACAGTCTTTGCTTGAGCTGTTTCTGTCTCCCTCCAGCCTTAATTTTTTGACACCGCCAAGGTCGCTATGCGGCGGGAAGTTTATTATCTGCAGGTGATGGTGCGACTTGAATGACTCGGAGAGTAAGTGCATCTTGAAGGATTTGCAAATTACCCCTACTTTCATACATATTTTAACATAAAAAGCCGTCTAACAGGGCAGACTTGAATGTCGAAATGAAAGTAGGGTGTATCACAATAAGCCCATACCTTTGCACTTTCGTTCTTTTGCACTTTTGCGCTATGGAACTGCGGCTTTATGGCACTAACAGAACATCCAAAGAGTGATACAATTACCGTATGCCTGATGTAAGGATCGGATGCAGCGGTTTCAGTTATTCCTCCTGGAAAGGGACATTTTATCCGGAGAAATTGGCCCGCAGGAAGTGGCTTCAGCATTACTGCTCGGTTTTCTCCACGGTTGAATTAAATGTTACGTTCTACAGACTTCCTGCTCCGGCCACATTCGATAAATGGTATCAGGAAACGCCCCGCGACTTTACATTTTCTCTAAAAGGCAGCAGGTTTATTACACATGTAAAAAGACTTTCAGTAAAAGAGGAGTCTCTGGACCTGTTTTTTAACGGAGCCTTACGGTTAAAGGAAAAATTAAAGGTCGTACTCTGGCAGTTTCCCCCCACATTTAAGATCAATACTGAAAGACTGATAAATTTTTTAAGACTGCTCGGGGATTATCCTGTCAGAAATACACTTGAATTCAGACATGAAAGCTGGATAACATCAGATGTCATTGATATATGCAAAGAACATAATACAGGCTTGTGCATGGCTGATTGGCCTGTATTCATTGATGAGATTCCGGTCACTTCTGACTTTGTCTATATCAGGAGGCATGGAGAGGGCGGAAGCTATGATACCTGTTATTCAAAGGCTGCATTAAGAAAGGATTCAAAGCGCATAAAGGATTATTTGAAGGATGGAAAGGATGTATTTATATATTTTAATAATGACGCATGTGGCTATGCACCCGGGAACGCAAGGGAGTTAATTGATATTCTTTATGAGTTATGAGATTCTGTTCTTATGTAGACAAGTAAGGTGTTTTGTGATAAAATTTTCGACGTCTAAATTTTAAAATGTTAAAAACCACATGGAGTTGTTTATGCAGGATATCTTTGAATTCGCAGACGAATTGGGACCGTCAAAAATCATACATGTTTATGAACCATCGGTGTCTCTAAAGGCAATTCTTGTAGTCGATAACATTGCCAAAGGGCCGTCCATCGGAGGTTTACGCATGGCGTCAGACGTAAGCGTCCAGGAATGTTTCCGGCTGGCACGGGCCATGACATTTAAGAATGCTGCTGCCGGGCTTCCGCATGGTGGCGGCAAAGCTGTTCTTTATGGCGATCCCAGGATGCCAAGGACGGAGAAGGAGCCCCTGATACGCGCACTTGCGTGCTCATTGCGGAATGTGGAGGAATACATCTTTGCACCGGATATGGGTACCAATGAGGAATGCATGTCCTGGGTGAAAGACGAGATCGGACGTGCTGTTGCGTTGCCCCGTGAAATTGGCGGTATCCCCCTTGACGAGATCGGTGCAACAGGATGGGGTATCAGCCATGTTGTGGATATCGCGCTCCAATACTGTGATTTCGGGTTGGAGGGGGCCAGATTCGTTGTCCAGGGGTTCGGTGCAGTGGGTAAGCATACCGCCCGTTTCCTTGTGAAAAAGGGTGCCGTGCTGGTAGGAGCTGCCGATTCACGCGGGACAATACACAACCCCGGGGGTCTTGATGTAGACAAGCTGATCGAGTTGAAGATGACCGGCAAAAGCATCAGCGAATACCCGGATGGTACAAAGCTTGACCGTGATGCCGTAATCGACATCGAATGCGATATATGGGTCCCTGCAGCCCGGCCCGATGTCATTAACGAAGACAATGTTCACCGTCTTAAGACAAAGCTTATAGTCGAGGGTGCTAACATACCGGTCACTCATGGTGCAGAAGAGTATCTGCATAATAAGGGCGTGATTTGCATCCCGGATTTTATCGCTAATGCGGGCGGGGTAATCTGTGCAGCCATGGAATACAGGGGAGACGGTCAGGCGGCTGCCTTTGAGATGATTAAGGAAAAGCTCCGTCGAAATACCGGGCAGGTACTAAAAGAGGCTGAAAGCAGGAAGACACAGCCCCGGGAAGCGGCTGTAGAACTCGCATTGCATCGAGTTAAGAAAGCCATGGACTTCAGGCGCTGGTCACTCTTTTCGTCAGCACCCGGCTTTGTATAGCAGTTTCCCTTCGCTTGATACTAAAGGGATAAATATACCCTTCACTGTCGAAACAGATCAAAATGTGGAGGGAAAACAGGTGAGGTCATAATGTATCACATCCGTTTTCATGGACGTGGGGGGCAGGGTATAAAGACTGCGGGAAGGATTCTGGGTACGGCCTTTTTCCTCGAAGGTTTCGAGGTCCAGGATGCCCCGCGATACGGCGCTGAACGCCGTGGAGCTCCCATATTTGCCTATGTGCGCGCATCCCAAAAAGTTATCAATGAGCGCGGTATTATTCGCAGGCCTGACCTCATCATAGTTGCAGATGACAGCCTCATGCCGATTCCCGCGGCAGGAATTCTTCAAGGGGCAGGAGAGCATACAATCCTCCTTGTTAATAGTGATGAAAAATCGGAAACCTGGAAGGACAGGTTAAACTTTCCCGGCCGGGTGATCATCCTGTCCGCATCCGGAGATGTAAACGTGGAGCCTGAACTTCCTTTTGTAGGAGCAATGTGCGCGGGTGCAGCAGCGCGCCTTGTCGGAGTTGTTTCACCGGATTCTCTCAAACAGGCGATTCAGGATGAACTCGGAACGCTGGGAGAAGCCGTGGTCAAAAAAAATGTGGAAAAGGCGTTGGAGGCCTATGATCTTATAGCGGATAATGCCGGGTGCGTGACTGAAGGAGAAACAATACCGGCAGACAACTATGAGTCTCCCGAATGGGTAGATATGCCATTTGAAGACGCCCGTGTCTCGGCCCCGGCCATCCATGGCGCAGCGACAAGTGTTAAGGTAAAGACAGGGCTGTGGCGCACTATGCGTCCTGTTATTGATTATGACCGATGCCACCGGTGCTGGTGGATCTGCAGTACCTTTTGTCCTGACAGCGCCGTTAACCTGAATAATGAGGGTTATCCGGAGATTGACTATGAGCACTGCAAGGGCTGCATGATATGTGTAGCCAAATGTCCACGGCATGTTATAGAAGCGATTCCGGAAAAAGAGGCCCAGGCAGAGAAGGCCGGTGGAGGTAAGCCATGAAGCGTGAGCTGTTAACAGGAAACGGCGCAGCGGCATGGGGGGCGCGTCTGGCTAATGTAGACTACGTACCTGCTTTTCCAATCACACCCCAGACCGAGATCATTGAAACTGTAGCCAACTGGATTGACACCGGCGAGATACGGAACTGCAGAATGGTTACCATGGAGTCCGAACATTCCATGATCACTGCCGCAGGCAGTGCAGCGACAACAGGAGCCCGGGTCTTCACAGCAACATCCAGCCAGGGACTGTTATACGGGATGGAAATGATTTATGCGGTAGCGGGTTGGCGGGTTCCTTTTGTCCTGGTGAATGTATCGCGGGGCATTGCTTCTCCCGTCACCCTTGAACCGGATCACAACGATGTCCTGGCAGCGCGTGACAGTGGTTTTCTGCAGATTCACTGCTCTACCTGTCAGGAAGTCCTGGACAGCACTCTCATGGCCTACCGGCTTGCTGAGGACGAGCGGGTAAGGCTCCCTGTCATTGTAAACATGGACGGCTTCTACCTCTCTTTTACGCGGGAACCGGTTGAGATTCCGGACACAAAAGCGGTAAGCCGGTTCCTTCCACCGTTTGACCCTGAGAACATCCGTTTTCTTGCCACAAAGCCCGTAAGCGAGGCAGTAGTAGTCCTGGGCGGTACTCCTTATTCATATTTTCGTTATGAGAGTCACCTGGCTGCTATGAAGGCCATCAGTGTCTACGACGAGGTTTCTGAAGCATTTGCTGAAGAATTCGGAAGGACACATAGTGCGGTCGAAGCATATCGCATCGAAGACGCTGACATCGTGTTTTTCATGATGGGCTCATTTGCAACCAAGGCCAGAGAGGCAGTGGACAGATTACGGGACGCCGGCCGGCCGGTCGGAATGCTGCGTCTGCGTCTCCTGAGGCCGTTTCCTGATGACCACATCCGGCAGGCATTGGCCGGGAAAAAGGGAATAGCCGTCATTGACCAGAACCTGTCTATGGGCAAGGGGGGAGTGCTCCATGCTGAACTCGCCTCAGCGCTGTACGGGCAGCCTGATGCACCTCAGGTTCTCGTAAGTTTCATTGGCGGACTGGGAGGGCGTGATATAAGCCCTGAAGAGTTCTATGAGATGGCGTCAGTGACCCGCAAGGCAGTTAAGGAAAGGAAGACTCCCGCTCCACGGCTGCTCTATACAAAGGGAGAGTTGAGAGAAATAAGGAAACTTCAGGCTATTGCACATGTAGAGCGGGAGGAATTGGGACCAAAGCAATGAACGAATCAGAATACAGGCGCATGAAAGACCTTCCCTCCACCCATTTGTTGGGAACAGGTACCCCGATGTGTTCCGGCTGCGGTGGATTGGAGGTACTCCATGAGATCTATGACATTCTTGGCAAAAAGACTGTATTTGTTAATGCGGCAGGATGTATGACCCTGCTTGCTGTCTATCCGTTTACGCCCTTTCGGGGTTCGTGGCTTTATACTGCTATGGCCTCTGCACCTGCCGGTGCCCAGGGCGTGCGGGATGCCCTGGACCTGCTTATTGAGAAAAAAAGAATTAAACAGGAGGAGGACCTGGAGGTCGTGGTACTCACCGGAGACGGCGCCGCCTATGGCATGGGGCTTTCTTCGACTTCCAGCGCTATCGAACGGGGCCTTGATTTTCTTTACATCTGCTACGACAACGAAGGTTACGGCAATACCGGGCAGCAGTACTCCGAGGCAACACCCCACGCCGCCAGAACTTCTACCAGCAGGGGTATCCGCGGTTTCCCCGGATATAAGAAAGACCTCTTTGCAATCTGGGCAGCGCACCGGCCTGCCTATGTTGCTACTGTTGTGGGAGCAGAACCGCTGGACCTTGCACGGAAAATAGAGAAGGCCAAAAGTTTAAAAGGCCCGAGACTCATTATCGCACTTTCACCCTGTCCCACTGGTTGGGACTATGATCCCGGTGAGTCGGTGGAAGTCGGAAAGCTTGCGGTAAAGACCGGTATCTGGCCGTTGAAGGAGTACATTGACGGCAGGATTGTTCACACCAGGATCCCGCATCCAAAGCTGCCGGTTGAAGAATATCTGAAAATACAGGGACGATTTAAACACTTATTCCACCCGCAGCGCAATGATACACTCCTGAAAGAGATCCAGGCAAAAGTCGATGCTTACTGGAAGGGAGTGGATTGATTTGCATATATCGCCTTCCCGCGGCTGAAAGGGTTGAGAGGGAAAACGCCTTGTGAATAATGGGACAAAGAGGAGACATAGTGGCGCTAACTTCTAAAAGCTACTTTCATCGCGGTGGCACCGTTCCGCTGCTTGGCAAAACGATACCCGATCATTTTGCAGGTGTAGTTGAAAAGTTTCCCGAACGTGAGGCGGTAGTATCGCTTCCCCAGGGGCGGCGCCAGACCTATACCGAACTTTCTGAATCCGTAGACCACCTCGCACGTGGACTGCTGGGCATCGGTTTTCGGAAGGAAGACCGCATCGGTGTCTGGTCGACCAACAACATTGAGTGGCTGCTTCTTCAAATGGCCACCGCCCGGATAGGTGCTGTACTGGTGAACATAAACCCTGCCTACCGGCCGAGAGAGCTTGCTTATGCACTAAAGCGTTCCAGAGTACAGGGGCTTTTTTCTATCCCTTCCTTCCGCACCAGCAACTATACAGCCATGCTGGCAGAGATGATCCCTGAACTCAAGGAGGCTTCTCCGGACAGACTTGAAAGCAAAGAGTTCCCCGACCTGCGGCGGGTTGTACTGTACAATCCTGAAGACATTTCAAAAACGGACCGTCCCTATCCCGGCTTTACTACCTGGTCAGACGTCCTGAATAAGGCCGGCACTGTTTCCGGGGAGGAGCTGGAAAAAGTCACTGCCTCACTCGATACGGATGATCCCATCAATATCCAGTATACCTCGGGCACTACCGGGTTTCCCAAGGCAGTAATTCTTACACATCACAACATCCTGAACAATGCCTATTTTGCTGCCCGGGCAATGTATTTTTCTGAGAAAGACCGCCTCTGCGTTCCGGTTCCGTTTTATCACTGCTTCGGTATGGTTTTGGCCAACCTCCTGTGCCTGTCAGTCGGAGCCTGTATTGTAATCCCCTGTGAACACTTTGATGCAGTTGCGGTCATGCAGGCAATCGAAACCGAAAAGTGCACTGCTGTTCACGGCGTGCCCACCATGTTCATCGCTGAGATGGAACATCCGAAATTCAGAGACTTCGATCTTTCTAATCTGCGTACCGGTATAATGGCGGGAGCCCCGTGTCCGCCTGAACTTTTAAAACGTGTGATGGAGGAGATGCATTGTGGCGCGATACTAATCGGTTATGGCGAGACAGAGGCCTCCCCGATAACCCATCTCACCGCGCGGGATGACAGTATGAAACGACGCGTTGAGACTGTAGGCAGAAACCTGCCTCATCAGGAGGTGAAGATAATCGACGTACATTCGGGAGAGACCCTGCCGCTGGGACAGGTAGGTGAGATCTGTTTTCGGGGTTATCACATTATGAAAGGTTATTACGGTGATCCCGGGGCCACGCACAAGGCCATCGATGACGGCGGCTGGCTTCATTCCGGTGACCTGGGAACAATGGACGCAGACGGTTACGTAAAAATCACCGGGCGTTTAAAAGAGATGATTATTCATGGGGGTGAGAACATCTATCCCCGGGAGATTGAGGACTTTCTCTTCACCCACCCCAAGGTAGCTGAAGCAGCGGTCTTTGGCATACCGGACGAGTTCTATGGCGAAGAGGTCATGGCCTGGATAGAGCTCCATGCCGGGGAGACCGCAACGGCTGACGAGATCAAGGACTTCTGTAAGGGTAAAATAGCGCATTTTAAGATTCCCGGACATATATGGTTTGTGGAGGAGTTCCCTATGACCGTCACCGGTAAGTTGCAGAAATTCCGCATGCGGGAGATAGCTCTCGAAAAGATGCAAAAAGCCCGGGATAGGTCTGAGACAGGAAATTGAAAGTTTATTATTTAACTAACGCAGCTATTTACTTGACTTAAATGAAGAAAAAGGTGAAAAGAGAGGGCAGGCCAGCACAGTGACAGTTATCCAATAGAATTCAAATCAAAATAAAAATAGAGTCATCCCCGGGTCTTCTTCCTTGGACAATCCTGCAATAGATACGTCCATCATATGCCACAGCACTTAACAGCGTGACCACTTAATGGCTCTTAATAATTTAAGCGATGCCCCGGATAAGTTAAACCATTAAGCTTTTTTTTAAGTGGGTGCTTCGATAGATGTTTCAGGCTTCCCCCTCTGTTCCGGAGGCCTGCTCACCACAGCTAACTCCCGCTCCCTATCTTATTTGCTCGATTCTCAGGCTTAATACATTCCGGAGTATCGCAATCCCTCTTTCTAATTATATTTTAACTCAATTTAATACTTTTTGAAATACTCTGTAAGTCAATTAAACAGCGTCCTGAGCGTGGCATTGAAATCAAGAACTGCTCCGGATCCCTTCCCATCAACTTTCAAAGTTATGCACACCTCTATCCTGAGTCGCTTAGAGACGGAGTTGAAATCCTGGACTGGTACAATTCTGCTACAATTGGCAATTCAGGGGAACTTGAATCTGCTCAAGCACAGCTACAAGTCAATGATTTAAAAGGGATAAAATGGCGCCCCCTGCGCGACTCGAACACGCGACACCAGGTTTAGGAAACCTGTGCTCTATCCACCTGAGCTAAGGGGGCAGATATCAATAATCAATTACGAACCTGCCTGCCGGTAGGCAAGGTTATCAATTAATAATTACAAATGTTGAAACGCATCTATTGTACCAGAATTGCTCTGCGAATCCAATACTCTCATGCTTTGAAGGCAAATTTTCTGAACAACAGCTTGATAATCTTATATAAACTTCTTGATCATTTGAAGATAAATTGAATATTAAATCACTTACAAATCACTTTTTTATTGAGATTTAATAGATTTTCTCTTAAAATTAAGTAATTATAATAAGGTTTAAAAAAATGTTAACCAGGGCAAAAATAGTGAAGCTCCCCGCCTACAAGGCGGGGCATCAAAAGAATAGCTTTATTAATGATCATGCAGTCTGTATTCCCCTCTTTGGCAAAGAGGG
>JBDLIC010000126.1:0-10395 GCA_039715075.1 Nitrospirota bacterium | reverse complement strand
TCCCCCTTAATCCCCCTTTTCCAAAGGGGGAGACTTGAAAGGAGAACTTTTCATCCCCGTTTACAAAACGGGGTATTCAAGTTCATTTCTTCATAAATAATGAAGTAAGCTATGTTTTATACTTCTAACTTCACTCTTCTAACTTCTAATGTTGCGGAATTGTTCTTTCAGGCGGTTGAATCTTGGTTCGTAAATGAGGTCATATAATTCGATTTTATCGGGAAAGAGGTCTGAGATTAAGTCCTGGAGTTTCTGCTTTTCTATCTCTATATCAATCATCAGATAGTCGGTACTGACGATAAGGGATGATATGCGGTCAGCCATCCTCCTTATCTCCGCGATCTTCCTGTCTTCAGATCTCTGTGCAATGAGGGCTTCATCTATTATTTTCTCATGCTTAAGATTAATAGTGTTTCCACAGGCACAGATTATCGACCTGTCAAATTCGAACAATGTGACATCATACTCTTGGTTGCAATATGAACATCTAACAGCCATACACAGGTACCTGTATCATTATAAAATGAAGTGGAGTGTTGTACAATAATTGCGTATGAATAGTTATTGAGGTTGAACCTTGATAGTTAGTAATTCGTAATTGCTTTTTAAACTTTTCATATATTAAAGGAGATGGGTTTAATCGGCAAGAGTCAACTGAAGAATGGAGCCCTGAGCCCTGAGACACCACCCTCCACCCTCTATTCTTTATAGCCTTATCAATACTTGAGAATACTTTATGATCTGCCATAATATTTTCCCTCTCAATATTAAGTTACCTCATTTTCTTCTTCCCCTAAATCTTCAGCAATTAGTTGAAATTGCGCTAACGCATCCTGGAGGTCTTCAACGATTTCACGAGCAATAATGTCGGGTTCGGGGAGATTTTCGGATGCTTCGAGGCTTTCGTCTTTGAGCCAGAATATGTCGAGGCTTGCTTTGTCGCGGTTGATTAGTTCTTCGTAATTGAATGCGCGCCAGCGGCCCCCGGATTTCTTTTCTGTCCATGTGGGTTTTCTGGTGTGGCGGTTTTCGGGGTTGTAGCATTTTACGAATTCGTCGAGGTCTTCTCGTTTGAGAGGATTTGTTTTAAGGGTGAAGTCTTTGTTTGTTCTGAAGTCGTAGATCCAGAGCTTTTTTGTCCAGGGTTTTTCTGATGCGGGTTTGCGGTCGAAGAAGAGGACGTTTGCTTTTACTCCCTGGGCATAGAAAAGTCCTGTTGGAAGTCTCAGGAGTGTATGGACGTCACATTCATGGAGCAGTTTACGTCTGATCGTTTCTCCTGCTCCACCTTCAAATAGAACATTATCAGGCACAACGATGGCAGCGCGGCCGTGTTGTTTGAGGAGAGTTTTTACGTGCTGGACAAAGTTAAGTTGTTTATTTGAGGTAGTGGACCAGAAGTCTTCTCTTTCGATCGATTCTTTTTCTTTATATGGTTTGCCGTTTGCCCCGATTATGGTTGTGCTGCTCTTTTTGCCGAATGGAGGGTTAGTCATGACTATCTCGAAATATTCGCTTGGGTGGCTCGCGAGAGAGTCTGCTACATTCAACGGCAAATCTTCACCATGGCCTATTCCGTGGAGCATCATATTCATTGCACATAGTCGTGCGGTGTTATGAACTAGCTCCCACCCCTTTAAGGCTTTTTCATCAAGGAATCTCTTTTGGTCCTTATTCAGTTTATGATGTTTATGAATGTAATCATGTGAGAGAAAAAGAAAGCCTCCTGTACCACATGCCGGATCACAAATAGTCTCTTTGGGTTTTGGAGCAATAACGTCTACCATAACTCTTATCAATGAACGAGGGGTAAAATACTGCCCTGCACCTGATTTTGTATCCTGTGCATTTTTCTCAAGCAAACCCTCGTAAGCATCGCCTTTAACATCAGCGCTCATTGAAGACCAGTCTTCTTTATCAATGAGATCAACAACAAGGCGGCGGAGTTTGGCAGGGTCCTGGAATTTATTTTGTGCCCTTCCGAATATGAGACCTAAAAGCCCTTTCTTTTTTCCAAGTTCATCAAGTAGATGGCGGTAATGATCAAAAAGCTCATCCCCGTCTTTTTTCAGAAGGCTTTGCCAGTCGTATTTTTTTGGAACAGGGCTTGTAATGTCATATGGAGGCTTTGAGCGTTCGTCAGTCATTTTGAGGAAAAGCAAATATGTAAGCTGTTCGACATAATCACCGTAGCTCATTCCGTCGTCCCGTAGGACATTACAGTAATTCCAGAGTTTTTGAACTATTTGTGCAGGGCTCATTAATGTTCTCTTTCCTGTTTAGCAAAAGTCTTGTACCCCTGTTGAGGATGATTAGGATTATCGGGGTAACGCAAATTTAGCTTTTTTTCTTTAATCATCGGATTTATATAGTGGTTACGCAGACTATCAGGGGTTCTATGCAACAAGTTAGCTAATGTTCGGAGTGTCAAATATTCGTCAGAGCACAGTGTTAGTATAGTAGACTGGACTAACTCTTTGTTAACACGCCTTTTTTCTCGTACTGGGTTCGCTATTGTTATTAGTTTTTTGTAATGTTCGGAGTTCGACTCCAAATGTTCGGACCTACCCTCTAAATGTTCGAACCTCTGAGAGAATAAATCAGTACTCTCTTCGGACATTGCTAATTGATATCTCATTCCCCGGCCTTGTCCTGATGTTGATAGCCATCCTTTGTACACTAGGTATTTAAGCCGTTCTCCAATTTCACGAGAGTGCTCACGCCTGTATTGTTTTATATCAGCATTACTAATCTTTCCAAATCTATGGGCTAAGACAAGCGCTAATCTATCTATTTCTGTCAAGGCGGTGTAAGCGCTCCCTACAATTACTTTGAGCTCCTTTTCTACCTGTTCCGGTATCATGCTGATCATCGGGAGTGAAACAGTAGTGATATCCGTATCAAGCTTCTCTGAAACAAAGGGGATGAACCACTCCTGTTCTCTCCAGGCTCTGAGAATTTTCTGAAAACCTGATCCTGCCTTTTCTCCCAATCCCAGCATTTGAAACATTTTTTGTAAACTGGGGTTACGTGGATCACTGATCCCCCCCTCATATAATCGATCAATCGGAATTCTAAGCCGACCGGGATTATTGAAATAAAACATGTTCTGGCTTTTAACTATTAAAATTGGACGAGATGACATGTGATCAGCGTGAATAAGCGTGTTTACAAGCGCTTCACGTAGTGCCTCATGAACATGTGTTTCACCCCTTCGAACCGCAGCAGAATCAAGTTCAAAGGGAACATCAAGGCTATTTATTAAACGACTATATGCCAGATAGTAAAAATTGAAAAGATTTGGTACCCATGTCCCATCTATAGTCAACCTGTATGTCCAGCGTTTTTCGGGATCAGAAGATAGTTGCTCCTGATAATCAAGATGATAATGTGGGAATGCATCGAGTATACTTCTCTCCTGTCCAAACATGAGTAGTCCAGCAAGTGTAAGACCTTCTTCTGCAGTTTTGCGATCTCTTCTGAGACCACCCAGTCGCTCCAGAAAATCCAGATCATTCAGGGCAAGAAAGGGATGTCCGGGATCACGTGATGCGAATCTGTTACGATAAGCACTCAGGCTTTCGGGATCAAGGTCGCTAAAATCAAATCCTTCAAGAATCAGTGAGTCTTGCGGTTCATCGGATGCGTCCCTTAACATTTGGCGCACCTCAGCCTCTGTGCAACGGTAATCCCCTTCATAATTTCTCTTAAAAGTCCCTGTTAGAGGATTTCCATTTATAAATACCGGTCTCTGTTGACGACTACCACGAGGCACACGAATAACCAAGACTTTATGGCGGTCAATGGAGAGCGTTGCAATGTCAGACTCCAGACAGACAGGAGGCTTGAGTTTCTGGGGATTGTTATGAGTATCCCAAAAGGGCTTCAATAGAGTTTTCGGTTTAGGGACACCAGTAACGTGATATTTTCCTTTTTTCTGAGTAACGCCCAAAACAATATATCCCCCCTCCGTATTAGCAAAGGCAGAGATTGTTTCCCATATTGACTTAGGCAGTCCACCGTCAGCAGACTTGAATTCAATGTCCTGGTCTTCTCTAATGTCAATATGTTTCAGTAATTCTTCAATTGTCATGTGTTTAACTGGTGCCCTTAAGAATGTTACGGCAATTTCAGAGTTTTTGTATCATTTATGCCGGGCTCACAACTATGCTTATATATAAAATGATTTTGTCACTTTAACACATTCAGCGTTCTGTTTCATAGAATATTCAAAAGCCACTTTGTGTATCATAAGCCAGAATTTATAAGACTCAAAATCCTTTTTCACTTGTCTTATAATTATTGACAAATATGCCAAATTTTGATAATTTCAAAACCAGACGGGTAAAGCCTGCTATGTGTCTCCGGTGCTGTCTTCCATCGGCTGGCTATGAGCCGGAGGATATAGGCATAATAGGGGCCGTCTTTTTTTGTTTCTGCGTCCATGCTGTAGGGGTAATTCATAAATTACCCCTTACGTTTTATATAAATAGAATATCCTGATTCATGAACCCAGGATTATTTATTCGCCGCTTCCTGACATTCTTCCAAAACGATCCTGAATAGTTTTAATTAAATAATTCAATATGGGATTGGGTGATTTTGTTGAATGCTTAGGTGTTGAATAGTCAGGTTTTTCAGCTAATCCCACAAATGAGGTTGCTGCTATTTCTTGTTCATATTCAGGAGCTTGCTGTTTGAAACCATCAACGCTCATTGCAATAGCAGCTTTAAATGAATATTCTCTATGTAACTGAAATAGTGACCAATAACGATGACCTGTAAATGAACTTAACCAAACGGTAGGAAGGAGAAGTATAGCACGTGCAAAAACACCGCCAAGTTTAATCCCGTCAGACGTTACTTCTGCTTTCTGAAACAATTCATCTATAGGTAAAATATATGCTGCAAGCGGTATTACTGATAGAACAAGAAATGCAATTGCCCAATAAAATGCTTTTTTTGCCTCTGCTGCATCTTTTCCATATTTTTCACTAGCATCATAAAATGCTTTTGCCAATCCAGCGTTTGTTGCTCCTCTAAGCATCTGATTCGATTTTTCAATTACCCTATCAATTTCCTTTTCACGAGATGTATTTTGTGCTTGGGCTTCTTCATTTGACTTCTGAAATTGTTCAAACAACTTAAGACGTTTTTGAAGGGATTTATCAAATGCGTCAAATTCGCTCTGATATTGATTAACAGACGCTTTAAGCTGATCTGCCTCGGAGGCTGTTTCTCGAATCTTTGCTAATTTTGCATTTGTCTCATTTAGGGCTGCATTTGCATTTTCATTTACTTCAGACGATTTTTTATGAACTTCTTCAATTTTTTGAAATATATCATTGGATTGGGTAGATAAGCTATTGACCTGCTCAATAATGGTCTGTGCACTTTTCTCTTTTTCTTCAATGGATTGCAATATTAATCGCACACGATCAGATATTTCATTAAACTTCTTAATACGGTCTGATAAATCAGCTATCCCTCCATTTATAAGAAATTGCCTGAAAATCGCAAGTTGATTAACAAAGTTTCCTGTACTGTTTTTAATATTTTTGAGATGTCCACCTAAATTAAAAGTCGTGCCAGTCGAGTCAATGAGTTGCTTTTCATCTTGTACCTTGACATCATGTCCCGCTTCTTCAGCTTGGTATAAATAGTTACGGATTGCGTTTGAATTATCCCGGATATTTGTTAACGCTTCCAGCATAGTAGTAAATCCTGGTGATATATTTAACAAATCAATAATCGATTCAGCATCTTTTTGATCAGTTGATAATAACTCCAACGCAATAATCAATCCTTTATCAAAGTCTTCCAATGTCTTACCAAGATACGGATGAGGAGTACTTCAGTCTACGGGCAGTTTTTGGATTAGTGTTTTTGTTTCTACCCATGACTCACGACACTCTCTGACTAGTTCAAAAAAATCATCAATAATATTGGCCATTATAAGCCCCCTTTATATAAGTGTATTTTTCAATTTATTGAAACTTGTTTTAGATGATTTGTTTTTTGACAATGTCACATTGGCATGCTGGTCATATTGTTTTTGCAACACAAGCTTCCCGGAGAAGGCATGTTTGAGAATGGACTGGCGAAAGCGTTCAGAACGTATGATTTCTGCATCGATAACAGTCTCTATACCTGTTGTTAGCGACATAAGGCGATCTACTTCTTTTACGATCTCTTGTTGTTCTTTCACTGGAGGTAGCGGAACTTCTGTTGCACCAACATCACCTTGATTAATACTAGCTTGATTGACAGCCCACTTTGCGTGTTGTATTAAACGAAGCTTGCCTGTTTTGGAACGAAGATAAAGAGCAATAAATCGAACATCTGAGCCAGTTGCTGTTTTTAAGCGCATCATATTCGACTCAAATAACGAAGGTAAATTGCGTGATTCTACAACTAAGCATTTTCCAAGATGAGAAGGACTATTGACACGATTTATTATAAGGTCATTTTTATCCATACTATACCTATCTATGTTTGCTTTGCTAGTTGACACCTGTTGCAACTCTTTAGAAGACCTACTATATTCATCCTGATAGTCGTCAATCCGAAGGATTCCAACACCAGGTTTATAATCTGCTTTCGGTAAATACAGGCCATTCTGTGGACCCCACACTGTAAGAGTCTCTATAGAAGTCCATAGCCAGTTTTGGGGCAGAATAGGCAACGTATTGCCTAATGGCACAAGCAGGCTCAACATCAGGATGTTTCTTCCTCCACTCCTCCGTAAGCTTCCCTTCAACAGCAGCCTTAAGGACAGAGGCTTTGTAACGCTTGAGGTTGGCCTTTATCCTCTTCAGCGCAGCCACGGCTTCATCAAGGCGGGAGAATTGTTTTTCGATTTCTGAAACGATAAGGTGTTGTTCCCCCGGAGGGGCTATTGGTACTTGAACAATATCTGCAAATCGTTGGCTTATTCCTCCTTGTGCTGCACCCCTGAAATCTTCAAGAATTTGTTGATTTCCATAAGAAGAAAAAAGAAAATAAAAAACATATTTTGAATTAATGTCCTTATTGCATCGGCATATAAAAAGATGTTCATTGATGACAGCTTCTTCAAACGGAAACGAATTCCTTATAATAGAAGTCTTCCCTGTAGTAGCACCATCTTTAACAACTAATATGTCGCCCTTTTGAATATGTCCCCGTTTCATATCCCCTGCAAAGTCTTTCGGAACATATCAAATATTTCGAAATGAAAATCCACCGTTTCTATCAAGATGCTCACCCCCTAAACTTGGTACACCAGTTTCGATTTGTTTTACCCCGCCCTTCGGCCTACTTCCTGATTCAAAAGCATCAAGTAATGTCCGTAGTGGTACTAACTCCCAAGATTCTGGCTTTGTTTGATTAATATTCACGCCGCCAACACCTCATTCAATTCATCCATTATCGAATACAACTCCTCCCCAAACAACTTATAAGCCTTCCCCAACCCACCTTCAGGCTTAAAAGGCACAGAATCAAAATCATCCTTTTCAATACTTAAACTTCCAATAATATGTTCCTTAATCATATCAAGCCAGTGAATCTGTTCTTCATTAAATTTATTATCCTGCGTTGACAGCCATTCTTCATATCTCTTCTGCACATGCTCTGCAAAAGGTTCAAGCTCATTCTCCTGATGCAGGGCAAACCGGATCAATGAAACCAGATCAGTAAGTATCTTATGTGTGCTTGCGCCTCTGACCTTTGATTTTTCCAGGGCAGCATAGGCATTCCAGAGCCTGTCCACACCCCAGAGATATGGAGGCTTTTCTATTATACTTGCAAGCTCTTTAATCTGCTCAAAACGAAGCCTTGATTTGTATGGCTTACTATAAAGTATTTGAAGAGCAGTTATTTCATCTTTGTGGTCTTTAATGAATTGTTCAAAAGAAGTAACCAGACCTTTAGCCTTATCCAAAGCCTCAGCGCTATACCCCACTGTAATGACTTCATCTTTACTGACAGTATCAATAGTCTGCTCGGTAGTTTTATGTAATTCGACAAGTCTCTTCCGAAGTTCCGGATTATGAAGAGGTTGAACAGCCTCTATTTTCATTTTATCAGCAGCCTTCCTGATCTGCTCTCCTGTCGGCTCTTTAACTCCGGGGTTATCAATCTTTGCCTTTTCAATATTATTGTCAGGATTGACTGCCTGAACAAGATCACCTGTCAAATCCTTTAGACTTTTGCCTTCGCCGAGTTTCTGAACTTCCGCCTTATCCTCCGGATTGATCTTTTTATCCAGTCTTGCTAGCCTTCCGGCTATTGACGAAAAGACATCATCTTCTATATTTCCGAGGGCAACTGCCTGAAGAAGCTTTTCCAGAGAAACAGACTTTTTCCTCTCCATAGGCCCTGAATCAGTCCTGTCCTTCTCACAAACACCCACGGCATCAACAATAATGAAATGAGTTTTGCTTTTGGCATCAGGAGTTACTGATTGTAAATCATTATCATTAATGACCCGCACTCCACGGCCTTTCATCTGCTCAAAGTATGAACGTGAATTAACAGAGCGAAGGAATAAGACTATTTCCAGTGGTTTTATATCAGTGCCTGTGGCTATCATATCTACCGTTACGGCAATTCGGGGATTGTAACTGTTTCTGAATGAGGCTATAAGGTCATCGGTACTCATGCCGGTTGTTTTGTACGTAATCTTTTGAGCAAATTCATTTCCTTTCCCGAATTCTTCCCTTACAATTTTCACAATGTCCTCTGCATGTGAATCATCCTTGGCATAAATAAGGGTCTTTGGTACTTCCGTACGGCCAGGGAATATGTCTGTGAAAAGTTTATCCCTGAATGTCTTAATGACTGTCCGGATCTGATCTTCTGCTACAAAATCTTTATCAAGCTGGTTTGCATCATATGCCAGATCTTCATCCAGCCTTTCCCAGCGCACGGCTCTCGTCTCACGATCACGTTTATCTACATAATAGTTTGCTTCAATAACTGATCCTTCCTGAGTAATTTTAGTTTGAATCCGGTAAACATCATAATTAACATTGACCCCGTCAGCGACAGCCTTATCATGGGGATATTCCATAACAAGGTTCTGATGGAAATAACCGAAGGTCTGCTTACAGGGGGTAGCAGTAAGCCCGATAATAAATGCATCAAAATAATCAAGGACCTGTCGCCAGAGATTATAAATCGACCTGTGGCATTCATCGACAACAATAATATCAAAAGTCTCAATTGGAATATCAGGGTTATACTCAACAGGCGGTGGTTCTTTATAAATATCTTCCGGCCCGCCGGCTGAGTGCTCTTCATCCTCATCATTCAACTCCGTACCTTTAAGAATAGAATAAAGCCGCTGAATAGTAGAGATGCAGACCCGTGCGGTCTTGTCTATCTGGTTTGATTTAAGCTGCTGGACTATATATTCCTCAGTGAATTTATAAGGAGTATGAGGAGATTGAAATTGCTGAAACTCCTTTAATGTCTGCCGCCCCAGATTGGCACGGTCAACGAGAAATAGAACTCTTTTTGCCTCTGCAAACTTGATTAATCTATAAATGAAGTTGACTGCAGTGAAGGTCTTGCCGCTTCCGGTAGCCATCTGGATAAGGGCACGGGGGCGGTTTTCTGTAAGGGATGTCTCAAGATTATTGATCGCCTTGATTTGAGCGGGCCAGAGGCCTTCTTCGTTTAGAGGAGGCATGCCCTGGAGTTTATAGCGCAGGCTTTAATTAAAAGTTGTTTTTGTTTCAGCCGCCATGTCAACTGCAGCTTCTTCAGCAAGCCATGAAATGAGTATATCGGGTTGATGAAACGAAAAGACATTGCGTGATCTCGGATCAGGATCTAATCCATTTGTAAACTGGGTTTCTTCACCGGTAGATTCGTATGCATAAGGCAGCGGATTATACCAGGTTGGCAGTCCATCCGGCAGGCCTTTTGTGTATTTCATGGATTGAATTTCTACGCCGGATAGTGTCGTGCCTACCTTCTTTGCCTCAATAATTCCAGCGGCCTTCCCATCTAAATAAAAGAGATAATCGGCTTCTTTACCATCTTTTAAGGGGAAGTACCTGAGAACTACTCCTCGATGAGCATGAATATTGGCATTTTTGTAATCGCAGACATGCCAGCCGGATTTTTCCAGCATTTTGTCAATTTCTTCGCGGGCCTGATCTTCGGGTTTGTTAGACATACCCCCCCATTTAAAAAACCGTTTAAACTGCTAAAACTTCTTTTCCTATACAAATGGTAAAGCGTATATATTCGGATGGAAATACTTGATTTTTAAAGATTACCGCGAAAGTGGGGATTTGTCAAGAAGTTATGTTAGTTGAGGGTTTCGAGAAATAGCCTTTTTAAAGCCTTCATGTCAAATGATCTTTTTCGGATTAATTGATTTCAATTGATTTTTTTCTTTAT
>JBDLIC010000125.1:0-10664 GCA_039715075.1 Nitrospirota bacterium | reverse complement strand
TCGATCTCGGGCAAGTTCACGGGAGGCGAGGTAAAAGCAGGGGGCAAGATATATGTAAATTGTGAATTCACAGGCAGGCTGGAAGGAAATGAGATCGAAGTCGGTGCTCTTGCCCATATCAGGGGAGAATTATTTTACAAAGAATTTATCACTATCTCGAGAGGTGCGAAAGTTGAAGTACATCTCTGTCGAATGGAGAATGAGAGTAAAGGAGAAAATAAAACACCGGAGAACAAGGTCGTAGACTTAAAGCCGCCTGTGAAAGAATTGAGCGGAGTGAAATAAGTCTTGCAGTAACATTGAAATGACATGGTGAAAGGCCTCAAGGATGTCTCTCTTTTCACCTGGGTATAGTAGGGTTTTCCTCTTGCGGTAATAAAGTAGAGGCCGTCTTCCCCGAACCAATAAGCTCTATTCTCTTTGTTACTGGCGGAACACTCTTAGCAGGCAGACGTTATCTAAAGAAAAGAAGGAACACATAATAAACTTTTTAATAAGAGACTTGGCTATTTTACCGAGCTTCTTTTTTATACTCTCTTTCAATCTTTAATAAATGATTTTCAAACTCATCCATTTCATTGACTCAGGTGAAGCCGTCAAACTGTGACCTTTACCGATTCTGAAGATCATGATGTTATCTTGATTTCTTAGAAGAACGGGGCCTGACGATAACCATTTGAAATCTGCAATGGCAAGGCAGAAATTGTGAGTGTATGTTTTAGTCTAAAACATACCTCCCTGCAGAGAAGCAAAAAGAGTCCGCGCTTAACAGAGGAAAATACTAATTACGAAGTATAAAAAGAGATTGACGATTTATGTACATTCAATAAAAATGAACATTGAACATCGAACGCTCAACATCGAATTTTGAATATTCGGTATTGGATGTTTGTTTTTCATTCGACGTTGGATGTTCGATGTTCGATGTTGGACGTTCATCTTTCAAGATGTTTCTTTTCATTCGATGTTGGAAGTTCGATGTTCGATGTTGGATGTTCATCTTTCAAGACGTTTCTTTTCATTCGACGTTGGAAGTTCGATGTTCGATGTTGGATGTTCATCTTTCAAGATGTTTCTTTTCATTCGATGTTGGAAGTTCGATGTTCGATGTTGGATGTTCATCTTTCAATATGAAGGATTCCGCTTTGTTGCCTGTTAAAAATGACAGGTGCATTTAGTGTTGTTTGCAGATTATACTCATACGTCTTAGGGGACATGCTATTAGCATATCTCATGTAAATTCAAAATAATAAACATCGAACATCCAACGTCGAATGTTGAATGGAGGAAGATGAAGAAACAGACTTATGATCTGGAAGAAAGGCTGCTCCAATATTCAGTGAGAATCATAAAGATAGTTGAACAGCTTCCAAATACCAAAGCAGGCAACCATGTCGCAGGCCAATTGTTAAGATCGGGAACTTCACCTTACCCAAACCATGGTGAAGCTCAGGCAGCGGAGTCTCCAAAGGACTTTATCCATAAGCTGAGTATCTCATTAAAGGAACTTAGGGAGAGCCAGAGATGGTTGAAACTTATCCAGCATGTACCATTAATTAAAAAATCTGTTCTACTAAATACTAGTTTAGAAGAAACAGAAGAATTGATTAAGATTTTTGTTGCAAGCATCAAAACGGCTAAAAAAAATAAAAAATGAACATCGAACATCGAACGCTCAACATCGAATTTTGAATGTTCGGTATTGGATGTTTCTTTTCATTCGACGTTGGAAGTTCGATGTTCAATGTTGGACGTTCATCTTTCAATCTGTTTCTTTTCATTCGACGTTGGAAGTTCGATGTTCAATGTTGGACGTTCATCTTTCAATCTGTACAGAATTACTTCACTTTTCCAAGTTTATCTTTCACCGAACTGACAATTGAAACAAGGTTCTTCCGGTTCTCTTCAGGTAGTGACCGCAGCCCTTGAATACGTTCCTCATAGTCATTTGTCACAGTGAGGACGAATTCGATCATATCCAGGAGCTCCTTTTTTCTGAACCCCAGGTTTTTTGTAAAATTAAGGAGTGCCTCTTCTAAAAAGACCTCTCCGTATTGTCCGAAGGTCATGGCTGTTAATATGTTATGAATGCTGTAGGCCCGCATGGGCGCTGGATCGTATACAGGCGAGAATGAAAGAACATTGTCAATATTGATGATAGAGAGGTTCTCAAGGTGAAGGTCTCCGTTCCCTGTTGCGAGAGCAAAAAGTATCCGCTTCAGCAAATGCTGTTTTGCTGCCTTCCTGTCGCTGACCATTTCAATAGGTGACCGTTCAATGGCACGCGCAATTGCATCATAGGTAGTGCTGAAGTTATTAGTAATACTCTGATCTGCAGAGGCAAAAATGGAATAAAGTGTCTCGGTAAACAGGGGATTAAATTTTTTATCACGGTCAAATCGTTCAACAACAAGAGTATTAATATCATTAATCACAGCTTGCCATCTCCGCGGAACATCGAATCCGGCTTCCTCATGAATGTCAAGTGTCAGGGCCTCCAGCTCAATGATTCCCGGATAGATGCTTGTCTGTTCAAACTTCAGAGTCACATCAGTCACACCGTGAGCGCCAATCTTGCTCGGCAGTCCGATCCTTCCATCCCAGCCGCTTTCAGGAATGGTTACTAAAATTTTCGGGATGGCTCCGCCGACAGTGGGTGTCGGCCCTACCAACTGGATAAGGGCCTCGGAATCAGCATCAAACCACGTAAGGAATTCTTTCAGCGAGAACCCGAAATCATCCGAAATCTCGGACAGACTCTGTTTGCCCGGAATTGAATACCACTCAACGGCTTTTTCGTCATTCTGAAACACGTCCAGGTGCCCTATCCCTCCGTGGCCCGCGACCATTAGTATTTCCCAGTCCGTATCAAACCCCTTTGAAGGCACAACACCACTCTTTGCAAGATAACTCAAAATCAGCTGTCTCTGAAAATTCTTCTCACTGCGGGGGGGGACAAGAAATTGAATCGGCGGAAGGAGGTTAAAGAATTCGGTCCTTGTACGGACAATTGTGTTTTGCTGGACAATGTCCGGCGGGTATATAAGCCCCAGCCCCGGCAGGCCTGTGTTCAGAAAATCGTCATCATAAGTAAACCGGCACTCCGATTCGGTCACATAGATACGCCCCATTTTTACAGGACGCATTCCAATACGTGTCCAGACTACGGCATCACGGTCAGTCTTCACCAAACAGGTCTCCTGACAGTATTTTCTCAAGGATCGGCTGGGCCGGAGCCACCGTCACCTTCAACCCAACAGCACCTGCAAGACGGGCAAGTGTAGAGAGCTGAATGTCTGATGCCTTTTTAGCACGGGACAATGTCTCCTGCGATATCCCTGCCTTTTCAGCAAGTGCCTTCTGTTCCATGCCCTGTTTCTTTGCCTCAATGATGATCTGTTCAAGCAACTCAGAAATGATAGTCTGCATACAATTAACTCCCATATCAATTGATACAGTTATTATAGCATATTTGACTTTGTTATCAACTATCAAATTGATTATAATGTCAATTATACTAATATTATAGACTATATTGACCTGAAGATCAATTTCAAGGATAGACCCTGCTTCGCTTTCAGGGTTAATAATAATGAAGGGAGGTTACAGCCCATAATATTCTAGTGTGCTGTCCCATAAATAAACTTACATGATTCTGTCATTCCGGTAGTCTTTTGAGCCGGAATCCAGGCCTGCCATATCATGGATTCCGGCTCAAAAGACTACCGGAATGACACTTAAAAAAAGTGTAAAGAAGCGTTAGGGACAGGACACTAGTTAGCGTTGCGGAAACTTGTAATTTTTATTCATGTCATTCTGAACTTGTTTCAGAATCTCAAGAAGCCAATGGGTTGAGAGACCCTGAAACGAGTTCAGGGTGACAAAGCGGTTTTTCCGCAACAGGAACCAGTTAATTATTGAGAGTTAGTGCGATATTTAAGCTGCATACCTTTTAGAAAATTACGCAGGATCTGATCTTTACAGTCACGGTAATGCTTATGCCCAGGCTTACGGAAAAACGCACTTAATTCGTGTTTACTAATACGCAGACCAGCCAGGGCCATAATTTGCAATACATCTTCGGCTTTCAGGTTTAATGCGATTTTTAATTTTCTGAAAATGATGTTGTTAGTTAAACTATGTTCCGGTCCGGGTTGCAGTCCTTCTTTTTTGCCTCGTTTATCGATAATCAAACCATTCAGAAAAATCGCCATCTCAGTGTCGCTGCATTTCTGATACGCAGGATCATCATCCTTCTTCAACCAATCGCTGATCTGCTCCCGCGTTACCTGATGGTCAGCCATGGCGAATACAGCAATCATTTTCGAATCGCCAAAGTCAAAGGTATAGCGGATACGGCGCAGGATATCGTTATTGGTCACAAGTATGCTCCGATTTAAACTGCAGTTGGGGCCTGCATTATTCATTGCAGGCAACGTGTGCAGGGGCATGGCGCACCATGCCCCTACGAATTTATTCTATGTTTGCGCCGACAATAGCAGCCATCTGCATCATGTTGATCGTCTGGCCCTCTTTCAGCTTGGTAAGGTCAGTAAGTTTGCCTGATTTGCTTTTGGATTTTGTGTTTTTGAATATCGGGAGCAATTTAGCATCAGCCACAATGAACTTGCCTGCGTTCTCAGCCTTTCCATTTTCTGTTTTTGTCTGAAGCTTATTAGCTTTAATATAGTCCCACAGTTTTTTGGTAATCTCTGTCCTGGGAAGCTCGGTTGCTCCCAGAAAATCTGCCAGATCATTTTTCAGTTTTACCGGTTTACTCAATCCTTTTGCTTCTGCCATTTTTAACTCCTCCATTTTTAGATTTAAACAAAATTGTCTACAGGGTTAGTATTTTTCAGGCGTTCCTGTATTCACCCCGTCAATCAGCTAAATTAGAAAGTAAGTTTACTACAATGCGACTAAATATTGCCAATCTCTTTTTGCAGGGGCATGGCGCGCCATGCCCCTGCGCAATCATTGACACGACAATAAATATGCATTAACCCTCTGATAAACAACTCAAAAATATTAGACCTTTATTTTTTCTTGGAGTATTATAGATAGAGTTACAGCTTTTAGAGGAGGAATTAATGGAACGAAACCGGATAAAAAGCATATTTTCTAACGGTACTATTGGACAGGCAATTATTGTTAACGGATGGGTAAGATCTAAACGCGAATCAAAGGGAGTTGCTTTTATCGCATTAAATGACGGTTCCACGCAGGAGACACTGCAGCTTGTTGTCCCTGCTGATGCCTCTGCTTTCAGCAAACTGCCTGAGTGCAATACCGGGGCCGCTATCAAGGCATGTGGTACACTTAAAGAGTCTCCCGGAAAGGGCCAGAAACTGGAAGCAGAAGTATCTGAGATCCATGTTTACGGTGACGCCGATACTGCTACATATCCGCTCCAGAAAAAAGGTCATTCTTTAGAGTTCCTGCGCGATATCGGGCATCTAAGGCCGAGGACCAATACATTCGGGGCCGTCTTCAGAGTGCGTAATGTCCTTGCAGATACGATTCACCAGTTCTTCCAGAGCATGGGCTTTATCTGGATCCATACTCCCATTATTACGTCAAGCGACTGCGAGGGGGCGGGGGACCTCTTTACAGTAACAAATTTTGACCTCACTAATTTACCAAAGGAAGACAAGGGTCAAATCGATTTTTCCCAGGATTTTTTCAGCAAACGCGCTTACCTCACGGTCAGCGGTCAGCTGGAAGCAGAGTTCATGGCAATGTCTCTCGGTGATGTTTATACATTCGGACCTACGTTCAGGGCAGAAAACTCAAACACTTCACGGCACCTTTCGGAGTTCTGGATGATTGAGCCTGAGATGGCCTTTGCTGACCTTAATGATGATATAGATCTGGCAGAAAAGTTTATCCAGACATTATGCAGAAATGTACTTGAAAAATGCGAAACAGAAATCGCTTTTTTTGAGAAGTTTTATAAAAACACTTCCATCGCCGAACTCAAGGACCTTGCGGAAAAACCCTTTGCACGTATTACATATACGGACGCAATAAAGGAACTCGAAAAATCAGGAGAAAAGTTTGAGTTTCCTGTTGAATGGGGAGTTGATTTACAGTCTGAGCATGAGCGGTATCTGACGGACAAGGTATTTAAGGGACCGGTTGCGGTTTCTGATTATCCTACTGATATAAAGGCCTTTTACATGCGTCTTAATGATGATGAAAAAACAGTTGCGGCAATGGATGTCCTGGTACCTAAAGTCGGCGAAATCATCGGCGGCAGCCAGCGTGAAGAAAGGCTTAACGTACTGGAAAGCAGAATGGAGCAGCTTGATATCCCACTTGAAAACATGCAGTGGTACCTTGACCTCCGCAGATACGGTTCAGCTCCTCACGCCGGTTTCGGATTGGGGTTCGAGAGGTTCGTCCAGTATATTACCGGAATGCACAATATACGTGATGTTATCCCCTGCCCCAGGGCGCCCCAGACAATCAAATTTTAATAATCATGAAAATCACAAAGGCTTCAGGCCTAACAGAAGAACTGGATCCTGCCAAGCTCCGGAATTCACTCATCAGGTCAGGTGCAGACCCGGAACAGGCCGGTCTGATTATTGATTCAATCCTGAAAGAAATCCACCCCCTTTCAAACACCAAAAAGATTTACAGAGTCGCAAAAAAATACCTCAGGCAGATCAACCATGCATCAGGACTGAGGTATTCCTTAAAGAGGGCCCTGTTCCGGCTTGGACCATCGGGTTACCCGTTTGAAAAATATGTCGCTGAAGTATTGAAACATTATGGCTACCGGACACAAACAGGTATTTTCATTGAAGGAAAATGCGTGAGACATGAAATCGATGTTTTTGCAGTAAAGGATGATGAAGTATCCCTTGTTGAATGCAAATATCATAACAGGGCAGGAACTACATCCGACGTTAAAACAGCAATGTACGTCCATGCACGTTTCCAGGACCTTAAACCTGTTATCAACTCTCAGTATCCCGGGAAAAAATATAACAGCTGGCTGATAACAAATACCAGATGTACTTCAGACGCAGAGCAGTATGCAGAGTGTTCGGGACTGCAGGTAAAAAGCTGGAGATATCCTGAAGGCTCAAGCCTCCAGAAAATGATCGAAGACAAAAAGCTTTATCCTGTGACCATTATCTCAGGAGTCAAATCAAGGCTTATTAAAACCTTTTTCGACCATGACATTGTCCTCATTAAAGACCTGGCCGGAATGGAAGCAGAGGAAATTGAACTCAAACTATCGTTGAAAAAAAGTAAAGCAAAGACCCTGAAAAAACAGGCAGATGCTCTCTGTCTTTGTTAAAAGGTTTTAATAATAAACAGGGCGAGACAACCGCATTCTATTGCGGAACTATAAGAATGTTATTTTTTCGGTTGCTGATTTAATGATAAAAATGCGCTCATTATTTCCTTTAAGGTCCGCGGGGGTAAGGAAAAAGCCATGTCTTTCAGATGAGTAACTCATAGCAAATCCAGTTATTACCTCACCGTCATTAAATTTCACTTCAATTTTTTTCCCTGCACCGGGGATTTCATCTTCATAACTATCCTGACGGTCCTTGTTTCCGTCAAAGTCTTTAACAAAGAATGCCGCCTTTAACTCTGATACATCAATTTCAACAACCTTCAAATTTTCAATTTCAACCTTTATCTTCTGACCGCCCATCATTTCAAGATGGAAAAAATTCTTGAGCGGTGAGAAATCGCTCGTCTGACCCTTGATTAATGAACCATCCTTAAAACGTGCAACAACTTTATTTAAACTCATAAAGGCCACCCTTTTCCAACAGCTTTTGTTTTGAACAAATATTCTTAATTGATGTTTTTGTCATTTCAAGTCAATATCTGAAAGATACAGAAAAATATCTTTCTTTAATTAATATACCTAAACTCACTTATTTTAAACACTAGTAATTTTGATCAGCTGTTTGATTATTATGTTCAACTTTAACAGATTATTCTATTGAAGAAACTCTTTTCGGGCTACAACAAGAAATGAACGGCCCGCATGCCTGATATGCCCGGCAGAGATTCCAGCTGCTTCCCCATGACCTAAAAACAGGTCTACCCTGCCATGTTCACGTATTGCTCCGCCTGTATCCTGTATCAGCACAAACCTCCCGGCAGACTTCCATTCAGTAATGTTCCCGTTTTCGACTACGGGCAGTTCTGTTTCAATGAATGCCAGTCCGCCTTTTGGGATCATCCTGCTGTCCATGGCAGCAGAGCGATTCGGGGTCAGGGGCACCTCGATATTGCCAAGGGGGCCCGCATCAACCTCCCTGAAAAATGTGTAGCTCTGATTGTAGCTGAAAACCTCACGCACCCTTTCAGGGGTTGAATATAGGTATGACTTGATTGACTGCAGTGACATTTCTTCCTTCGGTATCTCTTCTGTCAGAAACTGTCCGATTGACCTGTATGGATGGCCGTTCTTCTGTGCATAATTAATACGTTTGACATTACCATTGGAAAATCTGATGAGGCCTGATCCCTGTATCTGTAGAAAAAAGAGCTCTATTTCATTCACATATGCTATCGGACTGGCCCTGCCCTTCAGTGTTCCTTCATATACTATCTCCTCCCTTGAATCATATGGAACTAACTGATTTCCTTCCAGACGGCCGACAATGCTCTCACCGTTAAATTTCTCTGAAAAGCTTCCCAGATTTACTTTAATCAGGTCCTCCGGTGTTTCGTAGAGAGGTTCAGACAACTCTTCAGTGGGTGTAATACTGCCTTCAAGCATCGGCTCATAATATCCGGTAAAAAACGCTTTGCCATCAGAATTTTTACTCTCGAAAAAATGAAACTTCTCTTTTATCAGCGTAATCCGCTCACTCTCCCCGGAGTTCTTTATTATCTCCATAAAAAGTTCCATTGAAGCTATCATTTCTTCCGGTGAATAGTTCAGGTCTCCATACTGGAACATCCGTTCCGGTGATATTTTTTTAAAGTATCTGATCGACTGCCCGACAGCCGTCTCCAGTCCCTCATAAAAAAGATCATCTTCCCAGTCATGGAAATATACCTCGGCAGAAGACAGCTCCTCAAGCTCCGGCTCAAAGGGAGGTCTTACAAAAAGCGTGCAGGCAGAAAAAAGGGAAAGCAGGAAACTCATTATGAATATATATGGCATCTTTTTCATACGATAATAGATTATATGGAAAAAATGCGGCAAGACGCAAGCGGTGGTGCTGACCACTACTTCTATTTAACACGGTTCAGTCCGGTACTTGCAAGCATGTCAAAAATCTCAAGCACTCCTACCACACCTAATGCGACAAGAACAAGAGTAAGTATGACTTTAGGCCTGCTAAAAAGCAGAAAAAGCAGAATTACTGTCACGGATATAGCGGCTGCCAGGTTGTCCTCGGCGTACTTCATACCTTCCTGAATAATTTTATCTATCTGCATTGATTCTCCCCATCTCTTAATATCCTTTATTAGTTTTTTCGGAATATATGTTTTTAGACTTAAGCCGGCGAATTGGATTAAAATTAATAAGGAAAGATTTATTCATTTCAGAAAAAAGACTATAGAAATAATTCCTAAAATAAAGAGAACTATTTTAAGAGTTCTCTGAAAACATTTTTCAGAATATACTTATCAGGCCTCACTCAGACCCCTTGCATTCACCGCAGGGAAAATATATGGTAAAGGCCCTTTTTATTTTATCAATAGCCTCTTTTTGCGTCTTGCCCTTTGCAATAAAACCCGGCAGTTTTTCACTCGTTGCAATCCATTCACCCTTCTCATTCCGGGACAAAACCAATTCCTTCAATAAATTACACCTCTCATACCATTAATAAATATCATATATTATACAATTTCATAAAGACTTACGGAATGATATTAAATGTTCTTATAAGATTGATAATTATTTTTAATTTGTCAAACCATATAGTTTATGTTAAAAAAAAGATATACTTTCACAAAATAAGGATAATAAAAATAATAATAAAAGGTAATTAATTTTACCTGCCTTGTTGGTGCTAGGGGTAGAACTTATTCCGACCATAGTAATCAGGGAGCCTGATAGAGCAAGAATCAGACACCTTTTCAAGGGAAAAACTGAACTTGCTGTACAGGGCACCCACCTTTTTAAAAAGGGTATTAAAGTTAATTTCTACACGGCAAGGCGGGACACATTTTTCATATTCGCACTGTAATCGATTTTCTTTTAATAATAATGTGTTACAAAATTATCCCATCTTTCCTCTTTGACCCACAAGCTATAACCCCCCTCCATTATTGATTTTATCTGTTAAAAACTGTTATTCTATGTAATTATGGAGTTGAGTAATATCTAAAAAAGTAGTAAATCTTTAAATTTTATTACTTTGTTTATTTATTCTTCAATTATCCCGGGTCTTTTATTTTAATACTTAAAACCTTTGAGGGCATGAGTTAAAAATATGGCACACAGACAAGATTATCTGAAAAAAATGGAATTAAAAAAGCAGGCCCGACTTGAAGCAGGTATCCTCTCTGATCGTTACCCTAAAGTTTCAGGTCTCGTTATCAATATGACGTACTACCACAATGCAGAAAATCCGGTCCTTATGCAGCGTACAGTTAATGTATTCCCTTCCAGCCATGCCTATTTTAAAATGGAATGTATGACCAAAGGATGTAATGAGGGAGGATTTGAT
>JBDLIC010000124.1:0-10848 GCA_039715075.1 Nitrospirota bacterium | reverse complement strand
TAACGCTTATGGAGTAATGATGACTGAACTTCTTAGAGAGACCGGACACTTGCCTGATAATTTGAAAACCGAAAGTTTAGGCAACACAAGGCCTGTTCCTGTAATTTCATGGACACAGGCAGGTAATTGGCGTGAAGCAGCAGAGCCATACGGTGAATATGAAGAATATGTGGAAACCGATTCAAACGGAGCATTTGCTCTAAGAGTCAGGGGTGACAGTATGGAACCGGAATTTTATGAGGGGGATATCATTTCATTTTGAATACTGTTTGTCTTTTTGGCAATTTTTTGCTATTTCTGTATAAGCGATTTAAAGGTGATCTTGAATCACTTATTGCTGTGATTGTCTCATTTGCTCCTTATGCTGAATAGCATGCATTTCTGATGGAAGAATCATTATGGTAAGATATGTTTCTCTGCACTTCTTTGCCCTTGCAAATATAATTAATTTTAGGCTATATTAAACATCCAAACCAGTAACATTACTATATTAAATTGTAGTAACCCGGAGGATAATAATATGGCAAAAGCAATCGAACTTCGCTGGCACGGACGCGGCGGACAGGGTACAGTCACAGCTGCCAAAGTGCTGGCAGACGCATGCCTGAGTGGAGGCGGATATGTTCAGGCGTTCCCGGAGTACGGTCCGGAAAGAGCAGGAGCCCCTATCAGGGCCTTTAACAGGATAAGTGAAAATGTGATAAGGATGTACGGACCGGTCCTTCATCCAAAGGTAATCTGTATTGCAGACGCCACATTGATAGACTCTGTCAATGTGACTGAAGGTGCACCGGATGACGTCATCTATATTGTGAATACATCAAGAGACCCCAAAGAAGTGAGAGAGAAACTTCAGGCAAAAGATTCGCAGAAAGTATTTACAGTTGACGCAACAAAAATTGCCGTAGACTGTTTCGGAAGGCCCCTCCCGAATTCATCCATGCTGGGCGCTGTTTGCAAGGCAACAGGGGTTGTTGAGATGGATGTACTTCTGGAAAACGTCAAAAAAAGTTTCGGTAAAAAATTCGCGCAGAAGATTATTGACGGCAACCTCGATGCCACTAGGCGCGGACATGAGGAGGTAAAGGAAGGATGAGTAAAAAATTTTGGGAAGAACTTCCTCAGGGTTCTGTCGTCCTTGAGGCCGGAAGTTCAGCTAAATTCAAGACAGGTGGATGGCGCTCAATGCGGCCGAAATGGATAGAAGAAAACTGTATTCAGTGCATGTTATGCTGGATGTACTGCCCGGACATGTCAGTTAAAGTAACAACTGTAAAGAATAAGAAGGGCGAGGATATAGCAGAGAGAAGAGATTTTGATTTTGATTACTGCAAGGGCTGTGGAATCTGTGCCCTCGAGTGCCCCGGCAAAAAGGGCAACAAAGCAATAGTCATGGAAGAGGAGGGCAAATAATGGGTGAGATAGTTGCAGTAACAGGAAATGAAGCATGCGCAGAGGCCCTCAGGCAGATCAATCCTGATGTATGCGCCGCATACCCGATCACACCGGCCACTGACCTTATGCAGAGGTTTTCAGGCTTTGTCAATGACGGTAAAGTGGATACAGAGCTTGTACTCGTAGAGAGTGAACATAGTGCAATGAGTGCCTGCATAGGCGCTGCCGCAGCAGGCGGAAGGGTCGGTACAGCAACATCATCACAGGGTCTCGCACTCATGTGGGAAATGCTTCATATAGCAGCGGGAACAAGGCTTCCGATAGTAATGCCCCTGGTAAACAGGGCACTTTCAGCTCCCCTGAACATTCATGGCGATCATTCAGACGGTATGGGTGCCAGGGACACAGGATGGATACAGCTTTATTCGGAAAATGCACAGGAAGCATACGATAATACAATTATGTCTTTCAGGATTGCAGAGCATCTGGACATCAGGCTTCCTGTAATGCCATGCATGGACGGTTTTATTGTTAGTCACTCTATTGAGAGAGTTGAGTATATCGACGATGCGGATGTTAAGAACTTTGTAGGTAAATTTGAGGCGGTGAATCCATTGCTGGATCTGGACAACCCGAAAAGCTACGGGCCGCTGATCCTTACCGACCTGTATCACGAGTACAAGAGGGCACAGCATGAAGTTATGACAAAGGTCCCGGGTGTGGTACTGGAAGTAGCAGCGGAATTCGAAAAAATGACCGGCAGAAAGTACGGCCTCTTTGAGACATACAGGCTTGATGACGCTGAAATAGCAATTGTTGTCATGAGCTCGGCAGCAGGTACAACTAAAGACATCGTTGATCAGTACAGAGACAAAGGCGTCAAGGTTGGACTCCTGAAACCGAGGATGTTCAGGCCTTTCCCGTTTACAGAAATAGCTGAGGCTCTTCAGCGCCTGAAAGCTATAGCTGTTCTTGACAGGGCGGACTCTTATGGCGGCTACGGACCGTTGTTTTCGGAGATCACCGGCGCGGTAATGTCCATGAACACAAAACCTGCCGTGACAAACAAGATCTTCGGCCTTGGTGGAAGAGACTACCTCCCTGATCAGGCAGAATATGTAATCGATGAACTGATAAAGATAGCTGAAACCGGAAAAGTTGAAACCATTAAAGAGTACATCGGGGTTAGAGAATAAACTGACAGCTGACGGCTGATAGCTTATAGGAGAAATAAAAATGACAACTAAACCACTCAGATTAAGAGAACTTGCAAAGGGAGAAGACAGGTTTGTTCACGGCCACAGGATGTGTTCAGGATGCGGTGCACCAGTTGTAGTTAAGCAGGTCCTTATGGCAACCGACTATCCCATCATAGCGTCAAACGCTACAGGATGCCTTGAGGTTTCATCATGCATACAGCAATTCACTGCATGGAAGATTCCATGGATGCACAGCGCATTCGAAAACGCAGCTGCAACAATATCCGGGATTGAGGCAATGTACAGGTCCCTGGTTAAACAGGGCAAGATTGAAGACAAGAATGTTAAATTTCTTGCCTTCGGCGGTGACGGCGGTACATACGACATCGGTTTCCAGGCCCTTTCGGGTGCAATGGAGCGCGGACATGACATGATGTATATATGTTATGACAACGGTGCGTATATGAATACAGGTATTCAGCGCTCAAGCGCAACACCGTTCGGAGCAAACACAACAACATGCCCGGCAGGAGACGTAATACCCGGCAAGCTGCAGCACAGAAAGGACCTTACAAGAATAATGGCTGCCCACGGCATTCCATATGTTGCCCAGGCATCACCCGGAAACTGGATGGACATTATGAAAAAAGTGCAAAAGGCCTTTGAGATTAAAGGACCAAAATTTCTGAATGTTATTGCTCCGTGCAACCGCGGATGGAGAAGCAAAACCAATGATGCCATCACCCTTGCCAAGCTCGCTGTAGAGACATGCTACTGGCCGCTTTACGAAATAGAAAATGGCGTCACAAAAGTAACAGTAAAACCAAAAGAGAAAAAGCCTCTTGTTGAATTCCTGAAACCCCAGGGCAGATTCAAGCATATGTTCTCACCTGAAAACGAGTGGATGCTCAAGCAGGCACAGGAATACGTTGACACACAGTGGGAGCGCCTACTGAAAGAATCAGCAGATGGACAGGAAGCAGAGTAAGTAGAAAAAAACTTCAGAAAAATCAAAAGGGAAAATCAATTATGATTTTCCCTTTTTTTATGGTGAAATTCCCCTCCTACAAGGTAGGGTATAAAAAAGGATTAACTGTATTATTGACTGCTCAACCTGTATTCTCCCCTTAGTAGAGGCTGTCCGACAATTGTCATTCCGGCCTGAATGCCGGAATAATTCAACAACACATATGGTCGAAAGCTTTGCATGAAATCAAAAACATCCATGATTCACAAGTATGCCCACGCCTCTACATGTTGCCTCAAAATAAAATCTTGATGAAATGATATTGAATTTGTTGACCTTTATCTATATAATATTACTTCATTATTTAATAATAATTTCCCGGGTAGCTCAGCTGGCAGAGCAGGTGGCTGTTAACCATCTTGTCGGGGGTTCGAATCCCTCCCCGGGAGCCAGCAATCATATCTAAGCTCTGAATTATTGAGTCTCAATCGAGTTCAATATTGTTCTGAGCTTATTTTTTTTATAAAAATCATTTTTATGTTATATTTATAATCTAAGATAAGAATAATTGATTTACATTGTAAATATCCGCTGGCTTTCTGCCTGAAGAATTTACATATCGTAGCAGAACCTACACAAATTAATGGAACTGATCTTGAACAACAAGAGCTGCATCCCCCATACACAACAATATGGATAGAATGCGCACAATTATAGTTGTTGAGGATGACGAAGGACTAAATCTCCTGATTCTCAAGTCTCTAAAGAAAGAAGGCTTTTCCATAAAAGGGATCTCAGCTGGTGCGCAGGCCATAAAGGCAGCGACTGACAATCCTGATTCAATATTACTTCTGGATTTCATTCTCTCAGATATGACTGCTGAAGACATCATACTGACACTTGATAATAATAAAATCAAAGTTCCTTTTATCGTTCTGACCGGCCAGGGAGATGAGCAAATAGCAATTAAAATGATGAAGCTTGGAGCGAAAGATTATATTAAAAAGGAAGGTGGATTCCTGGAGCTTCTCCCAACGGTAATAAAACGTGTCAGTAATGAACTGAATACTGAACAAAATTTATTGCAGGCCCGGGGTGCGCTCCTGGAAAGTGAAGAAAAATACCGTTCTATCTTTGACAACGCCGCCAACCTGATCACGTCCATAAATAACGATTGTGTCGTCATTGACTGCAACAACCGTATAACTGAAATGTTAGGCTATGAGCCGAACGAAATTATCGGTCAATCCATATTAAATGTTATTCATCCTGACTACAAGGAAAACATCCTGCAGTGTATCAGGGAAATATCTGACAGTAAATATTTACATAATAAGGAATTGATTATGCTGCGAAAGAACGGCACATCGATAAATGTTAGCATTAATTTCTCGGTACTGAAAAATGATAATGTTAAATCTGCCAGCACCGTATGCATTATAAATGATATCACGGAACAAAAAAGAATAGGGAAGGAACTTGAATGGGAGCTGACGGTAAATACAGCCCTCGCTGATTTGTCAAACGCACTGGTCATCTCTGCTTTTTCAATTAAAGATATTGCCAACATTGTTCTTGACTATGCAAAACTGATTACTACGAGCAAACATGGCTACATCTCTTCATTGGACCCCCTGTCAGGTAATAGTATTAGTTACGGACTCACGCAAAGGTTTAAAGACCATGACCTGAACTCAGGGGAAGATGAAAAAGTGTTTTTTTCAAAGCAGGAAGATGGTCAATATCACGGCCTCATGGGTCATACATTAAATACAGGAAGGGCATTTTTTACTAATTCCCCGGAAAACCACAAATCTTCCAGGGGCACACCGGAAGGTCATGTCCCTGTTAAAAATTTCCTCTCCGTACCGTCCATATTCAGGAAAAAAGTAGTGGGCCAGATAGCCCTCGCAAATTCTGAGAGGGACTATACTGAATTAGATATGAAAGTAATCGAACGGCTATCAGACCTTTACGCTATAGCAATCCAGAGAAAACAGATGGAGGAAAAGCTCCGTATGAGTGAAGCAAGTCTGGCCGAAGCTCAACGTATTGCCAAAATCGGCAACTATATCTGGAGCAGCGAGGCAGATGAATTGATATGGTCCCAGGGGACGTATCTGATTTTCGGTCTTGAGCCGGGCGAATTCACACCCGCCTTTCAGCAGCTTATCGATTTCATACACCCTAAAGATAAAAGGCGTGTAACAGAACTGATTAAGGAATCAATAATTAAAAAAACCGGATACAGTGTTGAATACCGGATTATACTAAAGGACAAAGCAGAGCGCGTATTGCAGGATGAAGGAGAAGTAAGATGTGATGAACATGATAAACCTGTCCGCATCTTCGGCGTTATCCAGGACATTACTGAAAGAAAAAATTTTGAAAAGGCCCTCTTTAATGTTGAAGAGAAAGAACGCCAGCGGATCGGATATGAATTGCATGACGGTCTTGGACAGCTGCTTACAGGTATTTCATTCAAGAACAGGGGGCTGGAACGTAAACTGGAAAAAAGTTTTTGCAGTGAAGCCGATGACGCAAGTGAAATTTCAACGCTTATTGATGAAGCTAAAGAACAGGTAAGCCTCCTTTCAAAAGGACTCTCACCTGTTGAAATGGATAAGGAAGGACTCAGGGCCGCGCTCGAGTCGCTCGCCTCTCATATAAATAAAATTTTTGCTATACCATGCACTTTTATCTGCAGTAAGTCAGTTTCCGTGCATAATGAAGCGGCAATCACACAACTCTACAGAATTGCACAGGAGGCAGTTACCAATGCAGTGAAACACGGAAAACCGACCCAGATAGATATCACGTTAAGCAAAAAAGATGATAAAATCTCTTTAATAATTAAAGACGATGGTATAGGAATTGCTGATGCGTCCAGGGATGCCAAGGGTATGGGCCTGAAAATCATGCAGTACAGGGCCAGCATTATAAATGCATCACTTGAATTGAAACGGACTATTGATGGCGGCACACTTGTTGCCTGCACCCTCCCTGATAGTTCGGAACAAATGAATTCGGATGTATGTCATAACATCTCAAAAAAATACACATAATTCGGCTTAAAAGAATTATGTTTGTTTTAATCGTCTTTTTGATAATATTTATGTATAATAACTAAAAAAAAGATAGGGTATATTATGGCTGGTAAAAAAACGGGAACCAAAAGATCAAAAAAAAAATACTTGTTGTTGATGACCATCCCATTGTCAGGCAGGGGCTCACTCAACTCATAAATCAGGAATCCGATTTTGTTGTATGCGGTGATGCAGGAGATATCCCTCAGGCACTGAACGCCATTGATGAATGCAAACCTGATATTATAATAGTAGATATCTCTCTCGGCCATACAAGCGGAATAAGGCTCATTGAAGATCTTTCCCACAATTTCCCGGAACTTTCCATTCTTGCTCTTTCAATGCATGACGAATCCATTTATGCCGAACGCTGTCTTAAGGCAGGCGCCAAGGGCTATATTATGAAACAGGAACCTCCTGAGAAAGTTGTATCGGCATTAAGAAAAATTCTTGAGGGTGATATTTATATAAGCGATAAACTGGGCACAAAACTTCTTAATAAGTTTGTCACTAAAAGAGCCGATGCTTCCGGTTCTCCCGTTGAACTTCTCAGCAACCGGGAACTCGAGGTATTCCAGCTTGTGGGTCAGGGATTAAAGACGAGAAAAATCGCGGAAGAGCTAAATCTTAGCGTCAAGACCGTAGAAACGTATATCGACCATATAAAGAAAAAAATGAACTTTGATGACTCCAGGTACCTGTTTCTGCACGCGGTTCAGTGGACCATGAATGAAAAGATGAGCTAACAGGCTCAGTCTACCCGTCAAGCAACTCTCTTACTCTCATTAACAGATCATCAGCCATAACAGGTTTCAGCAAAATGCTATTATCTCCGGCACAGCCTTTCTGATCCAATTCTTCAGACGAATATCCGCTCATAAAAAGCACCTTGATATCAGGAGACTTTTTCTTTATCTCAGCATACACTTCCTGTCCGTTCTTTTTAGGCATTACTATATCCAGCAGAAGAAACCTGACTTCATTCATGTTTTCAGTAAATTTTTCTACCGCATCATCCCCATTTTCCGCCTCAATAACCCTGTATCCATTTTGCTCAAGTAAAACCTTTACCAGTCCCCTGAAATCGCTATTATCCTCCGCGATGAGTACTGTTTCAGTTCCCCGGACTGGCATTTTTAATACTTGATCGATTTCAAGCACAGATTGAGAGCTTAGGGGAAGGTAGATTTCAACTACCGTCCCACTGCCCGGTTCACTCCTGATAGCTATATATCCCTTGTGCTGGGTAATAATTCCATAAACCATTGAAAGTCCCAACCCCGTCCCTTTGCCTATTTCCTTTGTCGTGAAAAAAGGCTCGAATGCTCTTTCTATGGTTTGTCCTTCCATCCCCATACCCGTATCCTGTATAGATATCAGGGCATATTCCCCTGCCTTACCGGAGTGAGAGGATATCATCCCCCCATTGTCATGCTTTACAGACCTGGCAGATATTGTCAATAACCCTCCATCAGGCATAGCATCTCTCGCATTTGATGCAAGGTTCATAAGGACCTGTTCGATTTGTCCCTTTTCAGTTAATATAATTAGTTCTTCCACAGAAAATTCAACCTTTAAATTTATATCTTCACCGATAAGTCTCATCAATATTTCCTCAAGGTCACTAATAATAATATTGAGGCTGTGCGGGCTGGGATTACTAACCTCTTTTCTGCTGAAAGCAAGAAGGCTATGTATGAAAGACCCTGATTTCTGTGCTGAAGACAAAAGGTTATCAAGGTATTTATCTGAAGTATCATCATGCAATCTTTTCTTCAAAAGTTGTCCGTAACCCATTATGGTACTTAGCGTGTTATTACAGTCATGAGCAATTCCTCCCGCAAGGGTGCCTATTGCCTCCATTTTCTGAGCATGTCTTAATTGCTCTTCAATTTTCTGCTTTGCAATATCCGCTTCCCTTAACGAATCAACCATATTATTGAAGGCCACTCCCAGTTTCCCTATCTCATCCTCAGTCTCGATATTAACTTTTTCTACTGAATATCCCGCTCCCATAGCAATAAATCTCTCAGTTAACTTTCCCAGAGGCTTTGTAATATTCATAACAATAAAGCGGATAACCACCCACCCAAGAACCATAAAAATTGACATCATCAAAATACTTCTCAGAATAATCTCTCTGATACTGGCATTCAATAGCTCCATAGTCATAACTATCCGGACAAAACCTATGACATTATTTTTTCCGCTATAAAAGGAATTATTTTCAAAATACAGTGTCTCTTCTTTAAAGTACTGAGAAGCAGAAACAACAGGCGACCAGAATTCTATACTATTATCATTTTCAAAATGCATGGATAATCCGGACCTCCTGATCGAATCCATAGTGACTGTTTTCCGTGTACTGTTAATATCCTTCAGTACCACTGGAAGTCCATTGTCCGGCCCTTTCATTCCTATCAGTTCCGTTCCTTTAAGAGTGAATACATGAACAGATACTACATTTTCACTTTGCATAATACCAGCAACAGGATCTCCAAGCAAATCCTGATTTTCATCAAAAACCCCGGGCTTCGAACTATATGCAAGATGTTTAGCGTACTCCATTCCATTATGTGTGAGATTCTGTTTCAGAGTTTTGCTCTGGTAATAAATAAAATAAGACGTGAATACAAAATAGAGCGTTATAAAAAAAATCGTAAACAGGTAATATATTTTAGTGCTAAAACTCTTACGGCTGAATTTCAAAAAGTTCCTCATTTTCATATCTTATTCTCTGTCAATTAATTTTGCCCTGCTGAGAGCCTCATTGTTGATAGCAGTTCCGAATTTTTTGCTGCTCTCAGATGAGGTGTTACCTCAGCCCTTTCCGGTGTCCCGTCTGGCAGGCAAAATGCTCCGTTCTACTTTTCTTTTCTTGTCATCAATCTTCAGACAGTATACACGATTATACGAAAGAGCTAAATACTGATATAAGATTATACATTCCCGTATAGCAATCATAATATTTTTTTAGAAATATTTTTCAGTTTATATAACAAACTCCTTAGCTTCGGCACCTTCCTGATTTCATTATAGATTTTTACATTTAATTTTAAAAAAATATTTATGCTTTCTGTTACAATAAGTCAATTATAAATATTGATATAATAGTTTATTTTTCATGATACATTGTGAGGGGACATGGAAAAAATCCTTATAATTGACGATGACAGAGATATGCAGTCCCTCCTTTCAGACATCATCAGTCCGGAGGGATATGAAGTCATTACTGCAAGCAGCGGCAAACAGGCACTCAAGGAAATAACCCCTTCTTCGCCTGACCTTGTCTTACTCGATATTAAACTTCCTGGAATGGACGGCATGAAAGTCCTTGAAGAGATCAAAAAAATTGACCAGCATTCAATTGTCATAGTGCTCACCGGCTATGGAGATATCAAGGACGCTGTACGATCCATGAAAATGGGAGCTTTTAACTATATTACAAAACCCTTTGATAATGAAGAAATGATTGTCAATATAAAGGAGGCCCTCGAAACCCGGGGTCCTGGCAGCAGACAGCTGTCACCAAGAGAAAAAGAAGTGCTTACATGGCTGAAAAACGGGAAAACGTCATGGGATATATCCATTATCCTGTGCATAAGCGAGAGGACCGTAAATTTTCATATAAAAAATATCATGCAAAAGCTGGATGCTGTAAGCAGAATTCATGCAGTGGCAAAGGCAATTGAAAAAGGGCTAATTGACAGTAATTAGAGTCTGTTTCAAACATATGGCACTTTTATTCAGCTTTTCGAATGCCTGCCTGTCAAAAATGACAGGTGACATACAGAGAGGAATTTAGTATTAAACGAAATAAACAACCCGTCTGTCTTATCAAGACATGCAGATGACTCATTCCTTTCTTGAATATGAAATCCCTCCACTCATTCAGCTCTCCAACTCTCCATTTCTTAAATGACTGGGGTCAGGATGTATGGTTATATCCTAAACCTTGTACTTTTTATCTATACATATTATTATTTATTAATATACTTCAGTTTCTGTTGAGATCCATATCCTTAATTCATATACGTATTGTGCGAAGCAGACCATGTTGAAAATAATTGTCCTGCTCAATTCACAATGGTTCTTCTGACCTCTAGAGATATGCAGCGAAATTTATTTAATAAACAGGCGGAGAATAATATGTCTGACAGTTCCTGCAAAGTCCTCATCGCAGACGATGATGAGGACCTTT
>JBDLIC010000123.1:0-11004 GCA_039715075.1 Nitrospirota bacterium | reverse complement strand
TTTTTACAGATCCCGTTAATGAAATATTACAAATTTATATCGATTAAAGGCGCTTGTTATTAGGCATCCTAAGCTCTCTGTATAAAGGTATCTCCTTCAGGGAAGACTCCTCTGTTCTTTTTTATTTCGTAACCATTATTTTTTAACAGGTCGAATTTTTCGCTGTATTGAAGAACTGTCCAGACGAAAGATGAATGGCTCCACGTAAGCGGTGAAACAGATAGGGGGGAACTGTTCAGGGGGTGCACCTGCTCTGCAAGCACACCGGAAGGAAGCGCATTCTTACAGCACCATTGAAGATAAGGAATGGCTTCACGAAGTTCCCTGAGATTTTCGGCACGGGCAATAAGATAATCGCCCAGCCAGAGCGTTGATATAAACCAGGGATTGCCCGGGATACCCGGAGGACTGTCAGCCGGCCGGTGATAAACATCATTCTGATACCGGGCACAGCCTCCAACAGGCGTTTTAAGCCACAACTGCTGACGTATTGCCTCCATTGTTTCGACCATCCGGGGATCTTCAGGCGGCAGTACCCCCAGGTTTGTAAGCCCCAGCAGACTGACATCGATCACTTCATCGAGTTCATAACCATTATTTCTTCTGTAACCGGAGCGGGCGTACCTCTTCAGGCCTGTATGGTAGAGATGCCTGATAAGTCCTTCTTTCATTTGTTCGGCCGCTTTGTCATATTCCCCGGCCAGTGATTCATCCTGAAAAAGTCTGGCAAAATTCGCAGCAGCCCTTAGACCGGCAATCACTGCTGCAACAGTAAAGGAGTGAACTCCGAAACGCTCTTCCCAGAGATCATAGCATGCGATGGGCAGCAGAGTCTCAGGATCACGATGGGTTACCAGGAAGTCGGCAGACTTTTTAACAAGTTCATTGTAGAGAGGTCTGATAAATCCTATGTCTCTATCATTCTCATAGTGTATCCATAGCGCCCAGAGAATCAAGGCAGTCGAGTCCTCCTGTATGGGGACCACTGCTTTCCCATCCACTAACCAGGGGTGCCAGCTGCTGGCCAGCGATCCATCGGGATTATAATGC
Organism: Nitrospirota bacterium; assembly: GCA_039715075.1. GTDB lineage: Bacteria > Nitrospirota > Thermodesulfovibrionia > UBA6902 > UBA6902 > JBDLIC01. Next base: position 9,954 of record JBDLIC010000123.1, on the reverse strand, counting down.
TGGTAAAGATACCCTTCATCCGAAATAACGCGGGAACAGAAATCGAAAAATTTCCTGCATATATGCGAGTAACCGGCCTTTGCCAGGGCAGCTGCTATGAAAGCCCCGTCACGGCCCCACATGTAGGAATATGTATCTCTTCCAAAACGGACTATATCCGAATCATTGGCTGCTATTATTGCCCCCCGGTTGTCGATCTGTGTTCTAAGGATAAGGAGGCTCCGGTTGAAAATGTCAGTTACAGTATTGGGAAGGTCTCCAAAGGACCTGGGTTCTTTCTGGATCCACGCTCCCCAGTAATCGGATGTCCATTTGATCATTTCCTCAGGTGTCTTCTCTATCACATCCCGGTTGAGCTGGGCCACTTCATTATAATGAGTGCCTGCTGCAATCCAGTAAAAACATTCTGACTTTCCTCCGGGAGGAAGGTGCAGCCATATGCCTATCGCAGAGTCGGCAGAGCCCCAGGAAATCTGGTTCCCACTGAGTTCTCCGTCCTCGGCATCTTTCCAGGTCCCTTCCCTTCCAGGCACCTCATGGTCTCCGCAGGCATAGTAATTAACACCGCATTTCCCGTCTTCACAACAATTAATAAGAAAATACCTGTTAGCTTTATAGTGGATGATAGAACTGGTGCGGGGATCAAAATAAGCCGTGTCTCCGATAGAATTGCCATAGAGGTGAAAATCGTGACTGAAAAAAAGCCTTACCTGCCGATCCTTCCCGCGCAGATCTTTCACCTCTATTTTTTTAATATATACATTCAGGTTTTCGTCAACTACGTCAGAGCAGTGCAGCTCCAGACCGAGGGCTTCGTTTTTCAGAACGACTTTGGTAACGAGGCTGTTATCATGGTACCGCATATCCTTTTCCCATTCCGGCCCCATCCATGAGCATCGTCCGTCCACCCATACTCCAAACCGGAAAGGATAGCCCTTGGAATGGTTCTCCTGTCCAATAAAGGGGAAGTAAACATCCCTGATCATATAATCCGAATCAAAATTAAGAAGAAGATTGCCGTTGCTTACCGGGATGTCTCTGGGCATGGTTTCCTATGCGGCTCTTATGCCATGGGGTATAGGTTTCGAAGAATGGCCGGATGAAAACCTGCTGGGGCTGTCTGTTGTCTTATGGCTGCCGATTATCTGATGATATAATTCTGAATATTTACCGGCCATACTTTTTATGGAGAAATGATTCTGCACATGTTTCCGGCATTCATCTGGATTAATATTATCTATTTGTCCAACTGCTTTAATCATGGCATCCATGGAATCTGCCACAAACCCGGTTTTTCCATCCACAACTATTTCAGGAACAGCGCCTTTGTTGAATGAGATGACCGGCGTACCGCATGCCATCGACTCTACAGGGACAAGCCCGAATGGCTCACCCCATTGTATAGGAAATAAGGTAGCCCGGGCATGCCGGTACCACTGCTTTTTATACTCACTGCTGATTTCTCCTATGTAGATAATCTGTTTGTCACAGTGCAGTAACGGCTTTATTACCCTGTCATAATAGTCACTATCAACCGGATTTTTGCTGACTTCAACGAAAAGGTCTATGGAATTCTTCAAGCCTGCAAAAAACTCCCTGTCAGCTGGTTTGTTCTGGACACAACCGGCAATGATAAGTTTTGAACCTGTTTTTTTCGCAATCTCTATTGCCTTATCCTGTCCCTTGTCACGGGTTACCCTGCCGATAGTGAATAAATAGCTCCCCTTGTCCGGTCTCTCTTTGACCGGGTATTCTTCAACTTCAATCCCATGGTAGACAACATCCTCTGTGTTCACCTGTCCATTATATTGCTGTTTTTGATATTTACTTATAGGGACGCAGTATACCAAAGGAGATGACATGGGGTTATGCCCGCGCTGGGAGGCCCCTTCCAGTAAGGTATTTTTTGCAGCCACATGAAGGGTCATCACTATTGGCACATGCATACTGAATACACCGTCATAAATGTACTCAACAGTTTTTGCGTCATGTACATGAATGACATCAATGCCGCCGATCTTTACCCTGTCCAGTGCCCTGGAAAGGTGCATACTAACAGTCCTGTGCCGCTCAGGTGTGTCTTCGCTCCAATAGTCGCCAATACTCTGCTCAACAGTCACATAATGTTCTCCGGTAACCATGGAATCGCCTGAACAGGCAACGATTGACCGGTGAGCTGAATAATGGAGTCCTTTGTCTATATTATGGATGACCGTCTCAATTGGTCCATAACCAAGGTCAGGTCTGATCGGCTGGTAAACGGGTGCTACATGAAGCACCGTCAGTTTTTTGTGTTTTGTATTTATTGTCATGATAACATCCCTTTTAGAATAATATTGTTAAGCTAATTATAACCATACTGCAATTCGGCAAATTGCACAATATCTCCATAACCCTCTTTATATTGAAAGTTTCATTCCTACATAATATCCCCGGTTTATAGCTTTATTTCAGTATTAGTGCTAAAATAATAAGCTTTGTAAAAATTATGGAAAATAAAAAAGAAACATTCATCAAAATACTTGACTCTGTTCATTGTGTCTCAACTATCGATGAAGCTGTTTCAGCAGTATTGAAAAAATTAGCATTCTGTCCTTTCTGCAGCGAATTTTTCACTACCTCATCTGATTTAATCGATCATATCAAATCAGACCATCCAGATATGCTTGCAGGCAACCCAGTAAAAGTAGAGACGAATGGAGTCAATGAAGGTGCAGAAAGTATATATATTTGTCCGCATTGCTATTTTGCCGTTGATGACAACCGTCCGTCACCAACATCCAGCATAATAAAACATATAGGGGGCCATACCCGCTCTATTGATCCGGCTGCAAGAATTTCATTCCAGATTTCAAAAGATAAGGAACTGATTCAAACATATGTTGAAGGTAAAGTAGAAATTAAATTATTCTGCTGTTCTGTCTGCACGGACGTATTTGGTGATAAAGAATCGCTTCTTAAGCATTTATATTATAAACACTCTGATGCTGACTCGAAAGACATCCCGTATGACACTCTCAATCTCATCATGGAATGTGCCCGGGATTACTCGCCAGAAAAAAAATCGAAGAAACCATTCAGCAAAAAATATCTATATCCATTTTAAACCACTAAACACTATGACAAAGACTGTTAAATAGTATTCCCCCGACACTTTTACCCCTTATTATAAAGTGGCAATTTCCCGAATTTCATATTCTGTCTACTATTGCTTTTCACTCTCAATAATTGCACCGCAGTTTTCACATCTGTACCTGTCAGTTTCCGGTTCTTTTGTCTCTGTCTTTTCAAAGTCATATTTTTTATTACCGTCTGCCTCATAACATTCAGGACAATAACTGCCTCCAAGTTCTTCAGCCCTTATTGTCAAATGGCAATGCAAACACCGCAGAATGTTTTTCCTTTCAGGCAATAGTACAATTGTTGTATGGCTGCATGTGGTCATATTGAATCTTTTTTACGAAATTTCATTTTACCGGACCGATCTCAAGATTAAGAACTTCTATTTTCCTGTTCCTTTTAAGTCTTTTCAAATTGCACTCAAGACTCCTTGCTTCACCGGCATTTTTGCAGTGAATAATTTTAACGAGTTCAAAAGGTCTGCGTGACCATACAAATTTACTGCCCCTTCCCAGTTCATGTTCTTTCAGTCTTTTATTAATATCATTTGTCAGGCCGATATAGAGACAGTTATTTCGGCATTTAAGAACGTACACAGACCAGCTTCCATTACTTGTTTCAGATACTGGATTCAAAGACCTTTCATATCCGGACAAAGACTCGATGCGTTCTGTTTCGAGCTCGGACATCCATATTTTCAATCTCCTTCTCACTTCCCTGTCTACAAATGAAAAAACACGCTGGACCGCATCACGGGAACCGGAACTGGTATGACCTGCCACCTTTATGACCTCAAAACCATACTCATCATATAGTTCGTAAAACCTGCGATAAAGCGGGGCATTCCTTAAAGGCCTGTTTGTCCGACTGCTTACAAAGCCTTTACTTTCTAATGCAGACCTTCTTCTCAGAAGACCCGCAACACAGCTGGAATCAGAATAGACATACAGCATGACGGGTCCGGGTTTTCCTGATTCATCCATATAATTTTCAATTGCCCATATAACTGACTGGACTTCAAGTTTTGTTGAAGAAGTGTCTGCAAATCTTCGAAATATAAGCTGGTCAGCCACTTCAGCTTTATTTATACTGGCAACAGAAGTATCCAGAAATGATACGGGAACGGCAAGGCAAGCACCCACTCCAAACTTGCGCACAGGGTCCAGGCTACCATCAATAAAGAGAGCAAAGCAGTCCATGGCGGGAGTTTAACAGGATATTATCCCCAATATCAATTTAAGACATTTTGAAAATCAGGACTGATAGACCTCAACTGTGCATATCCTGCGTTTGGAAATAGCGAGGAAAGAATATTTTTCAGGTGTATTTACAATGTCAGCATCTTTGATACTCAAAAACAGCCGGTCATCATTTACAACATCCATGGGCAGGGCACCTGTCTCAGGGACAAAGAGTTCTCCCATGATCTCAATACTTGTAGTCTTAACCCGCATCTTGTGAAAACTACCTGGAATCCTTTTTGCCATAACGATCGGCGTTTCATCCAATACCTGAACATAATCGATATATTCCTTATTGATAATAAATTCAGAATTCTCCTGGACCGGTTCGTAAGAGCTGGGGTTCTGAATCTTGAGAAAAAGCTTACTATTATTCAGAAGGTCAGACATCCGGTCCGGACCCTCAGGCAGAATAACATAGCCAATGTATCTGTTCCCTGCAACACTGACACGAATTTTTACTCTTGGCTGATTTTCCATATTCATGTTTTTGCCGAAAAAACTGTTTCAAAAAAGGATAGCCTGAAACAACAGTCATGTCAAGCAGAAAACGGGCGTTTACAAATACATAATGTCATATGTCAAACCCAAACGCAAAATCTATACTGATCATGCCATACGGCAAGGTCCGGCATGTTCAAGATTCAACATAAATTGAGCCTTGACAGATGACATTAATGCTCAGCAATTAAATTGCTCCGCTACTCTTTCTTTGATCTTTTCCTTTTACCTTTCCCGGATGCTTTCCCTCCTGTCGTGTCGCTGCATCTCTCATGAATGTTTTTCAGCAGCTCTGCCGAATTTTGGCAAAACTGGTCAATTTTCTCCTCAATGATTACCTTTTTCTTTGCTCGAACTGCTTCAGACATTGCCTTTCCTCCTTACTTAAAAATTTACGTTCTTATCGTCTTTTTGCTGTAATTACTGTAGTCTGGGAAAATTTCAGTTTCAGGATATTAACTGAACAGCTCAAGATTCAGACAGACAAACATATAGTTTTCCTTATCATAAATACTCATACAAATACTCTCCGGGCTGATAGCATATACTTAAAGTACACATTAAATAAAGTCCCTGAGAAATTGGGTCCTGCTTGTTTACCTGCATTCATCGATTTTGAATTCTGCAGGGGATTTGGCACAGAGGCAAGAGGCCTGTAATGCGGAAAATAGACATTGAATAAGCACAAAAAACAGAAGACTCCACGGACTGATTCTTTATTCAGTTCTTCATTTACATTCCCCTTAATTCATATGAACTAATTGTATAATAAAGTTAAATTGCTTATTTGCATGAATGCGCACATGTAATTATTATTTATTCTTATAGCGCTCACAATTATTTTAATTAGACAAAGCAGGCATCAATATATCAAGGTATTAATATCAAATTCAGGTACAACTCCTCTTTTCACTTATAAAGGAAATAACTAATGAAACTACAGATTCCTGAAAGCATTATTAATGATACCAACAGATGCCGGAAGGATTTTACCTGCTTGACTGAAGGTGAATGCCTCTGCAATGTTAAGCACTGTTTAAACAGGAAAAGTTATCTGATCAATCCAGACCAGTGCCCGCAATGCAACTATAGAGTATCAACCGGAAATGTTTTGCTTTGCAGTTGCCCTACTAGAAAAGAAATTTATAACCGTTATAATATTTAATTGTTATCAAAAACCGGGGATGCTTTAATCTGCTGCAGCCTTTGATAAGTCCTGCAGATGACTCAATCAGGCCTTAGCACAAATTGTTAAATTTTTCTGTTAATTGGGGAAGGGAACAGAATGCCGGGGGCGGATTTTGAAAAAAGAACCTGCGAGAGAATACCTGCAGGGGAAGATGTCAGCATTTCCTATGGGAACATGTTTTATTCAGGTTTACATGGTTTGTCACTTATTAAGTTTCCTGCGAAGGTTTCTCAGACTGACTCCTAGAAGTGATGCAGCCCTTGTCTTGTTGCCGTTTGTATGTTTGAGAGTCTCAATGATCAGTTTCTCCTGAGCATCACCGAGAGGTGTACCTACAGGGATAAATACACCCTCCCCTGCACTCTCCTCCGTAGTCAGTGCCGTATCGACCTGGGAAGATTCATCAAAGTAAGGTATAACATGAAATGGGAATATACGCTTTGTATTGGCAGGGAGCAGAGTAGCAATACGGGTCATTATATTTCTCACCTCACGGACATTCCCCTTCCACGGATATTTTTCAAGCAGGTAAATTGTTTCTGATGACAGGACCGGGTAAGGTTGTGGACGTCCCAGCTCTGCAAACGCCCTTTCCAGATAATGGACTGCCAGCAGAGGTATATCCTCCACCCGTTCGCGAAGCGGGGGCAAATGAATACGAAGAACATTTATGCGGTAATACAGATCATCCCGGAAAAGTCCATCTGCCACCGCCTTCTGAATGTCCGCATTGGAAGCAGCAATAACCCGCACATTTATGGGGATGGGTGTCTCACTGCCGACCCGGTATATACTCCCTTCCTCAAGGGCTCTTAAAAGACGGACCTGAAGATTAAGCGGCATGTCACCTATTTCATCCAGAAACAATGTACCGTTGTCTGCTGTTTCGAATTTACCCTTCCTTGTTTTTATCGCACCGGTGAAGGCACCCTTTTCATGGCCGAAAAGTTCACCCTCGATCAGGCTTTCAGGAACAGCACCGCAGTTGACAGGGATGAACGGTCCTGACTTGCGGCCGCTCATGACATGGACAGCACGGGCAACCAGCTCCTTTCCCGAGCCTGTTGCCCCGGTAATAAGGACAGTCTGATCAGAGGCAGCTATTTGAGGCAGATGGGCCAGGGTACGACGCATCACAGGAGAGCGGAACAGGAAATACGGTTTAACTTTGGATATCAGGGGATCAACAACCGTTAAAGAAGTACTTCCTCCGCTAGGCCTTCCAATATTAGTCTCGACCATACGCGCGAAACGGATCATATCCAACGGCTTTGTTATATAATCGTCTACAACATGCCTTACAGATTCCTGTGATATTTCGACAGAGTCATATTCCTGATCAGCAAGTACATAAAAAAGACACTCAGGATACTGGACTTTATAGTCCTTAATCATCTCTATTAACTTCTCATCCACGAGATCAAGGGCCCCGATAATCACTTCAACCTGAGTCTGCAGTAAAAGCCCGGAGGCCTGGTCTGAGTTTTGAGAGGTAAAAACATGAGCGCCAATTTCAACAAGCTCATGTTCAATCTTATTTAATGAAACGGCATCATCTTCGATCACTAGGACATTAAGTCCTCTTAAATCCGGTTGATTTGTCATAATGTTAATTTTTTCTTTTACTTTTAATAATATATGTAATTATATCATTCAATTCTAAATAACAAAACAGTTGGAAAAGAGAAATTAAAAAAAATCCCCCTTAATCCCCCTTTTCCAAAGGGGGAGACTTCATTTCCCTCTTTGGCAAAGTCGAATCGACCCTCGTGAGACCCGACTCGGGAGGGGCTAGTGTCCTGTCAAGCAAAAACTGACGCATCTTACTTGTCCTTTTGTCTGCCTGCCGCGTTGCTCCTTCAGTTACATAGCATGGCTATGCGCCTTCAGTCGCGCCTTACAGGCAGACAAAATTACTTCGTAATCTTATGTCACTTCTTGCTTGACACGACACTAGGGAAGATTATTCAATTAATCATTTCAACAATGTCAAATATTTTCTATTGGCAGGAAATACTTCTTTATGAATTATGATTGTACCTTATATATTTATCCCAATAATCAAACAATTCTGCTGTTGCATACAGGTCCCCAACGCAATATCTGGCAATTGTCAGATATTGCTTGTCCCTGAAAAGATCAGGGACCTCGTAACCGGTAACACCCTCTTCTTTAGGACTTTTTATACCAAATGCCTTGCACCACATGTGCAGGCTGAATTTTCTCCTGACAGCTCCATAAAAAGTAAGCAGGTCAATAAGGTCAGAATGTGAGAGGTTATAACGGTTCGGCATCAGGTCCTTTGTCGGTTTAATTTTGTGTACTGCCGAACGCATAAGGAGAAACGGGGCGTCAAAACCCCTGCCGTTAAAGGTAATAAATTGATCATAATGCCTGACGGTTTCCCAGAACTTTTTCAGAATTCCGTCCTCTGTATCAGCAGTATACTCGATCCCGTCTTCTTCAAGGGGCTCCTGAAGCACTTCCGGAGACTGATAATAGACGACTCCTTTATTAGTGTCAGGATTCAGCATGCCGATAGCAACGATTTCACCGGTGAGCGGGGAGAATCCGAGACCTTCCTTGACAGCCTTTATCTCATCTTCTGTCTCAGCGTATTTAAGAAGGTATTCTTTGGTTGTCTCATCAAAGGACTCAAAATCCGCGCCTATTGTCTCTATATCAACAACAATTTTGGACATAGATGGTTTTAACACGATTTCACAAAAAGATGCAAGGAATTGTAGGGGTCTTGCGCCTGCCCTGATACATACCAGTATGATAATGCAAGCAAGAGCCCCTACGAGCAACCAAACAATATTTGGAGCATAAGGAGGTCTTCACGAACCGAATTCCATCGTAAGGACAGCTTTATGGCTGCCCTTTATTCTTTTTTCTGATAAAAAAGGGGAAATATATTAACATGTAATTGTAACCGCAAACTTATAAGTTGTTATATAATATAGATGAGTCCAACAATACTAAGGATTAAGTCATATCGCTTATTTTTTTATGCAGGAGATAAGGCTGAACCCGCACATATACACATTGAACGTGATGATAAGATTGCCAAGTTTTGGCTTGATCCAATAAGGCTGCAAAGCAGCGGAGGATTCAGCCGGATAGAAATCACTAAAATTCATAAAAATATTATTAAGAATCACTCAAAATTATTGGAGGCATGGAATGAGTATTTCGGCAATTGAAATAGATGTCCCATATGCTGAAAATGTAAGAATTACTAAGGATACTTTAAGCGTTGACCTTAGTGATGGCAGGACAATCTCTGTTCCATTAGAATGGTTTCCGCGTTTAGTATACGCCTCTGCTAAAGAAAAAAATAATTGGAGATTAATTGGCAGAGGGCATGGTGTTCACTGGGAAGACATAGATGAAGATATAAGTGTCGAAGGTTTACTGGCGGGAAGACATTCAGGGGAAAGTCAGGCCTCATTTAAAAAGTGGCTTCATCGTAGACAAAAATGACTGATAAGAAATTGCTTTTGAAGCATGATTTAATTATAACAGGAAAACCGCTGAATCAGTAATATTTTTTTATTTTTTTCGCCATTCCTGAAAATCAACGTGACATTCAGGACAAAATTTGCGGTAGGGCCTGCCTGCTCTGCAGCCAGGCCCTAATATTTGCAGAAACCTCACTGTTCTGTGTTTAGAAGTATCTGCCGCATTACTGATCCCTCTGTTATAAAACTGATTATCCTCATCTCCCCGCCGCAGTTCGGACAAATGAGAGGATCTACCTCCCATACCTGCCTGTCGGCAGACAGGTCTTTCTTGATTCTCTAACGCTTATGGAGTAATGATGACTGAACTTCTTAGAGAGACCGGACACTTGCCTGATAATTTGAAAACCGAAAGTTTAGGCAACACAAGGCCTGTTCC
>JBDLIC010000122.1:0-11192 GCA_039715075.1 Nitrospirota bacterium | reverse complement strand
TGTGAAACTGGAGCGTACCCTTAATCCTGTTGAAACAGAATACTACCTTGGAATACCTGTTGAGATCGGATTTACGGCCTCCACAGCAAAATTAAAAGATCTTCTTGTAAGAATAAAAAAGTCCAGGTCAATGCTTATCATTACTGAAGTGAAGGTGAAGGTAACAAATGTCCGTAATCCGGTGGATATATATACAACATTAATTGTGACCGGTTTTATAAAAAAGCCGGAACCAAAGGTGCAGGACGAAAAGAAGGTAAAGAATGCTGCGTAATTACTTCTTTATAAATATGTGTCTTGTTATTGTTATTGGGTTATTGGGTTTTAAACTCTATCATGTGTCTGCTTATACTGTAGAGATACCTTTGGCGGCTGAAATTAAAGATGTTAAAAAAGAGAGTATTAAAACTAAACAAAAAGAAGCTGCATTCAATGAATCTTCGTTCCAGATAATATCCAAAATGGATCTTTTCAGGCCGTCAAGAAAGCCGCCTGCCGTGAAAGCAGAGAAGAAGGTAAAGGCGACTCCCAAGAAAAATATACCCAGGCTTTTCGGGACAATAATTCTTGGAGATATAAAATCGGCAATACTTGAAGACCCTGAATCAAAAACAACAAAATCGTACCGGCTTAATGAATCTGTAGCCGGATTTACTGTGGCAGAGATACTTGAAGACAAGGTTGTTCTTTTAAGCGGAAGCGAAAAAGTTGAGGTAAGGTTGAGGGATGAAAAGGGAATAAAGCCGAAAAAGAAATCAAACTACAAATCGAAATCCCGCCGTCAAAGCAGGAAAATCAGTAGAAAACCCAGAAGCAAGCCTAAACCGCGAAGGCTTCCACGGTCGCACACTTCAAAGAGTAAAACACCGAGCCCCAACCCTGAGGATGGAATGCCTGAAGAAATTAAAAGGATTATTAATGATAATCATCGCGGGCCGGGTAAATTTTGAACCGTATGCAGCATGAAAACGGTTGACAGCCTGAATATTATACGATGTTGATGGGAAATTAATTATTACGGTGTTTCGATACCGAGTGATTTGATCTTTCGATGGAGGTTGCTTCTTTCGATCTCAAGGTCTTCAGCAGTTTTGGAAACATTCCAGTTGTTTTCCTGCAGCTTTTTCAGGATAAAGTCTTTTTCAAAGTGTTCCCGGGCATCTCTTAAAGTTTTGAATGATGTGAAATCGTTTTTTGATCCCCTGTACGGCTGCACTTCCTTTACATCAATAGTTTCAGACGGATTCATGATTACAAAATGTTCAATGGTATTTTTCAGCTCTCTTACATTTCCGGGCCAGTCATATTCTGTAAGTGCGCGCAGAGTTGATTTGCTGATTTTTTTTGTTTTTTGACCATATTGCTGAGCAAAATTCTTAAGAAAATACCTGGTCAGTAGAGGAATATCATATTTTCTGTCCCGTAAAGGAGGAACAGTGATCGGTATTACACTCAATCTGAAATACAGGTCCTCTCTGAAATTCGACTTTTCTATCTCCTCCTGAAGATCTTTATTTGTTGCTGCGATAATTCTGACATCAACTTTTATCTTCCTGCTTCCGCCAACCCTCTGGAACTCCTGGGTTTCTATTACTCTTAATACTTTTGCCTGAGTGATCAAAGACATATCGCCTATTTCATCCAGAAAAAGCGTCCCTTCATCTGCGAGTTCAAACTTCCCTTTTTTGCTTTCAAAGGCACCTGTGAAAGAGCCTTTTTCGTGACCGAAAAGTTCACTTTCTATAAGCTCATGAGGTATGGCGGCACAGTTGACTTCAATAAAGTTGCTATTTCGTCTGTCGCTTTCATTATGTAATGCTCTTGCAACCAGCTCTTTGCCTGATCCGCTTTCACCATAAATAATTACCCGGCCGACAGATGAAGCCGCTTTCATCACGGTCTCTTTTAAATCGAGCATTTTTTGACTTTCTCCAATAAGTTCCATCTTTTGTGATATGGTACTTCTTAAGGCAATGTTTTCACTTTCGAGGGATTTTTTTTCCAGGGCCCTCCTGACCAGAATCAGCACTTTTTCGAGCGAAAGGGGTTTTTCCAGAAAATCGTATGCTCCCAGCTTAATAGCATGAACAGCAGTATCGATGTTACTATGCCCGGAAATCATTATTACACAGGAATTATTATTTTTTTCCATGATTTTTTTCAGGGTTTCAATGCCGTCCATATCCGGCATCCATACGTCCAGCAGTATAATGTCAGGAGAATTTTCGGAGAATTTAATTAAAGCGGCTTCACCTGATGATACAGGAGTAACTTCATAACCTTCGTCTTCGAGAATACCTGTCAGTGCTTCGAGTATACTCTCTTCATCATCAACAACAAGAATGGATGTTTTTGCTGTTTTTGCCATTAAATCTCCTTATGAAAAATAAATCAATTATACAACAAAAGGGTCCAAGGATTCGAGGATTCAAGGGTTCAAGTGAAATAATAAGAACCAAAAACTAAATAAATATTTATATATAAACTGATTCAATTAAGGTTATATCAAATGATTTTTATACCCCTTGGATCCTGTCTTTATTATTTCTGTCCCAAAGGAAGTTCAATAATAAACTGCGTGCCCCGTGGTTTGTTGTCCTGTACTCTAATATACCCTCTGTGCTTTGATATTATACTGTTGACTATGGCGAGGCCTAACCCTGTACCTTCTTTTTTGGTCGAGAAATACGGGAAAAATAGTTTGTCCTTGTCCTCCTCCTTGATCCCAATGCCTTCATCAGCCACTTCTATTCTTATAAGATCAAGCGCAGAATTGTAATAAGCGTTCAGGTGGATTTTGTCGGTCTTTGCCTGAACAGCATTATCGATAAGATTTATCAATGCCATTTTTATCTGCTTTTTGTCTATTTCCACTTCAGGGATATCCGCATTAAATGAAGTGAATATTTCTACTCCCTTAAGATTACTATACAGCTCAACTACTTCTTCAATGATTGAAATAATATTTGTCGGCTCAAGATTAATCCGGGGCATTTTACCAAACCTTGAGAATTCATCTACAAGAGATCTTAGACTGTTGACTTCATGAACGATTGTTTTAGTGGACCTCTTAAGTATTTCTTCAAAGTCATCTGACCGGTCATTCCATTTTTTTAAGAGCCTTTCTGCTGATAGTCTTATCGGAGTAAGAGGGTTTTTTATTTCGTGTGCTATCCTCTTGGCAACTTCCTGCCACGCGAGCGCCCTCTGGGCCATAATTATTTCTGTGAGGTTGTCAAACACGACAAGGGTACCTATAAATCTATTTGAGGAGTCCTTGATGATTGTCATATAGATCCTCAAATCCATCGGCCTTCCGTTCATGTACATATGGATCTCTTTTTCAATTGAGCCAAAACCTTTTTCGCTGAGACGTTTGACCATCGATATCAGTTCATCTGACTGAAGTTTTCCCAGAAGTTCCCTGTAACTTTTGTCTTTAATGTCAGCCCGTTCTATATTAAGCATAGAGCATGCAGCATTATTAAAGGTAATAATTCTGCCAGACTTATTAAAGAAAATAACACCGGTATTTATACTCTCAAGGATTGATTCCATGCTTAGCCTTCTGCGGTCAGATTCTTTATATGCCACTTCAAGGGACTGCTTGTTTTCCTGTATTTCATCAAGCATTTTATTGAAAGAGTTAATCAGGAGGCCAATTTCATCATCTCTGATTAAGTTGATCCTGAAGTCCAGATCTCCGTAGGCTACAGTCCTGGTAGCTTCTGCAAGCGACTGAATAGGTACGGTTATGCCTTTGGCAATGCGAAGCGCCACCCACAGGGCAAGGAAAATAATCAGCAGGGTTGCGATAGTCAACATGAGGAAGTAAAGAAATCTAACTGGATTTTGCTGTACCTTAATCTGCAGATAGTCATTGAATGCCTTCTGTATAGATTCCATTTTTCTTACTACATCCTGCGGGATCAGTGTCTCGACTACAACGACACCTGTGATTAGCTTGCCGTCCATAACAGGCGATGCAGCCCTTACCATATCTCCCTTGTCAGTGGAAAATATGTCGGTTCCGCTTGCGCCATTGAATGCCTCATTAATCAGGCTTGTGCTGTCAGGTTCTTTGAGGAGATAGCTGTGGAAAATTTCCATATTTGTATCCATATTTGAAGTTTTCTCAAGCATATTTAAGTTTGATGCAAGAAGCAGAGCGAGAGTTTCTGCATTTTGTCTTTCTTTGAAATATAAGGTTTTGGCTATGTCCATTGAGTCATATATAGGTTTCTGGACTTCAAGGGAAAACCATGTGTCAATAGAATTATTTATAAGCTGATTTGACAGAATGAAAAGCAGGGCGGAAGGCGTGAGAATAAGTCCCAGAAACGAAACAATCAGTTTGGTCCTGAATTTTGAACCGATTTCTTTGCGCCTTTTTTCTGAATACACATTACCCAGTTTTTTTCCTACAAAGAAAATGAGAAGGACCAGATAAAGAACGATGTTCACGATAATAAAAATGGAGCCTATTCTAATGAGCAGGGTGCCATGTTCAATTCCCAGGTAGTTGAGCACAAAACCGGTAATTATTATTGCCAGAAAACTCAGTATGAAGAGCCCCAGAAGAGCTTTTAGATTTTTCATTAATTGTCCCCGGTTAAAAATGGTTGAGATTCCTTTGCCAGGCTCATTTCCACTTTAGGAATGAAGTGCTTTAAGAAGCCTATTACAGGGAGGTTTTCGATGTTTTTTGATTCCACCACAATCCTTACATAGTAATCGCTCAGATCGAGTTCCTTAATATTGGCAAGATTTACTGATTTGACATTAAATATCCAGTTTTTCATGGAATTATAATTTTTGAAATTTTTTTTAATACGTTTTATTCCATCATAAGATGATACCTTATATTGCTGGCGAAGATTATCGTACTGAATCGTTTTCCTGATTCTCTTTGATACCACAAATTCATCAGGCCAGAATTTCCAGACCCTGAGCAGCTCGACAGTAAAAGTTATCTCCTTTTCAATGCCGGAGTTTATAGCTGTCTCAAGCTCTGAGACATCAGTAATAGAAAGGTTAACAATAATGTTACTATCTACAATTTTTATTACAGGCCCAGTAATGCCAGGTGTTGCAGCTAATGATAATGAAGCTGACAAACCCAGGAATAATGTGAGGAGGAAGATATGGACTTTTATTTTCATTTATTGTTTGGTTAAACCTGAATAATTTCTCTGATTATAACATACAATATCGTGATTTGAATTCGATCAAACCATGCAATATGCGGGTAATTATACTAAAATAGAGACGATACCTATCAGGCGTGGCATTAAAAAGAATAGCTTTATTAATGGTAATGCAGTCTGTATTTCCCTCCCGGGTCGGGTCTCACGAGGGTCTATTCGACTTTAGCAAGGAGGGGTCAGGGGAGATTTTTTAAAGAAATTATTTGTAAAATCCCCCTTAATCCCCCCCCGGGATCGGATCTGCGACTTTTCCAAAGGGGGAGACTTGAAAGGAAAAATTATTATAAAAAGAAAAGCAGTTATTTATTAAAGGAGGAATAATGATTCCAAAATTGAAATATAATGAACAGGGGCTCATTCCTGCAATAGTTCAGGATATTGGAAGCAATGAGGTTCTCATGATGGCATATATGAATGAGGATTCTCTTAACAAGACGATTGAAACAGGGAAAACATGCTTCTGGTCCAGATCAAGACAGAAGTTCTGGATAAAGGGAGAGACATCCGGCAATGTTCAGATTGTGAAAGAGATTCTATATGATTGTGATGAGGACACACTTTTAGTGAAGGTTGAACAGACAGGGAAAGGTGCCTGCCATACCGGGGAGAGGACGTGCTTTTTTAGAAAGATAAATCAATAATTACGAATTATCAATTATCAATTACGAACTAAAAAAGACATACGACAAATGACGAATTACGATTAACAAATTACGAATTACGAATATACGGACAAAGGGGGACGGGCTTATGAGATTAGGGGACGAAGGGGAAGGGCTGGCTGAGAAGTTTCTCAGGAGAAGAGGGTATAACATACTTCAGCGAAACTTTAAGACCAGCATAGGTGAGATTGATATTATTGCAGAGGATAAGGGGCATCTTGTTTTTATTGAGGTCAAGTCAAGGAAGAGCCTGGAGTACGGACAGCCCTTTGAAGCAGTTAACAGTCATAAAAGACGGAAGATTGCCAAAGTGGCGATGTTGTATTTGAAAAAGCTTAAGGAAATCCCTCCCTGCAGATTTGATGTGGTGAGCGTCTATTATGATAACGGGAGAGCGGAGTTTGAATTGATTAAAGATGCTTTTGAAGTATGAAGGAAAAAGACGTGAATCGTGTACGGCTGCGGTCTTAGAATTTATCCCGGAAAATATGGTATTATTGATATGCAAAAATGACGGGGCGTAGCGCAGTTTGGTAGCGCGCACGGTTCGGGACCGTGAGGTCGGAAGTTCAAATCTTCTCGCCCCGACCATTAAATGTCATGTTAACAGGCACTTACAAATTCTCTGTGAGTGCTTGTTTGCTTTTTGTGAACAGTTTTCGGTTCCCTGGCGGTTCCCTGGAAGTAATGCGAGAGGTCGGCCGTTCAAATCTTCTCGCCCCGACCATTTCTTTCTTTTAGTTTTAATCGGTTACCTATTCCTGCCATGCTAAAAACATGAAACTGCAATGAAACTGAGACCGTTCAGATAGCAACCGCCTTACTCTATCCAGAAACGACTCTGGGCATTGATAACTTAGAGTAATACTTAGTTGTAACTGAAAACATATTTTGAAGAGTAGTTGAAGTTATCGTGATTCTTGTTACGGTTTGGAAGTTACTGACTTCTTACAGATATCAACGATTTAAATTTTTACTTTTTAAGCAATATTACCAATGTTAATAGTGAAATATTTGGAGAAATTGCATGTAAATAATAATGTTAATATTTGAATTAAAATATTTTAATAGACAGGAAAGTCATGTAATGATATGTAAAACATATCTGATGTATCACATCAATAAGTTAAATCTTTCATGAGAAGAGGACATTTAACTAAGATATCGTAGCTTTTCTGTACAAACTCACATAAAAGGAGGATGAAATGATTATGAAAAGTTTTTTTCGCGTATTATGTTTTTCGGTAGTAGTACTAGCTTTTTTTGCAGGAAACATATATGGAAATGATCTCACACCAAAGGAACAGTTAGGAAAAAATCTGTTTTTTGATAATATTTCAGACCCTGACTGGATGTCCTGTGCCACATGTCATGCTCCAGAGACTGGCTGGACAGGACCTATTGCCGGAATCAACGCGCATGGTGCTGTTTACAGGGGAGCTGTACCAACTCGTTTCGGAAATCGCAAACCGCCAAGTGCTGCGTATGCTACATTAAGTCCTATTTTATACTTTGATGAAGATGAGGGACTTTTCATTGGTGGTAATTTTTGGGACGGACGTGCAACCGGTGAAGCCCTTGGGAATCCAGCCGCTGATCAGGCACGTGGTCCCTTCCTGAATCCCGTTGAACAGAATAATCCCAGCAAACAGGCTGTTATTGACCAAGTCTGCATGGCAAAATATGCAGGCTTATTTGTGAGCGTGTTTCAGATGGAGTATCCTGGAATCGATCCCTGTGCCCCCGGTAACGTGGAGATGGCGTATGACTTTGTCGCCCTTTCGATAGCAGAATATGAAGCTTCAAGTGAGGTCAATCAGTTTTCTTCAAAGTACGATGCATTTCTCGGAGGCACAGCTGAGCTTTCAGAAGAAGAAACTTTGGGTCTTGAGTTGTTTGAGGGTAAAGCAATGTGCGCAGCATGTCATCCTACAGGTATAGCTTCACCGTTCACTGACTTCACGTTCGATAATCTGGGAGTTCCGAGAAATCCGGAAAACCCTTTTTACGACATGGATAAAGAATTCTTAGATGATGGATCGCCGATAAATCCCGATGGCAGGAACTGGATCGATCCCGGGCTTGGTGGTTTTCTGAATACCAGACCTGAATGGTCTGACATAGCTTCGGAAAACATGGGCAAACACAAGGTACCAACTCTCAGAAATGTTGGCAAAGGCTTCGGAAAGGGTTTCCCAAAGGCATATACACACAATGGTTACTTTAAAAGCCTGAAGGGAATTGTACATTTTTATAACACAAGAGACGTAAAAGCGACATGCCCTGATCCCTTTACTACTGAGAAGGATGCTTTAAAGATGAACTGCTGGCCAGTACCGGAAGTTTCGCAAAACGTCAACACAGACGAGTTAGGTAATCTTGAATTGACTGATGCGGAAGAGGATGCAATTGTTGCATTTATGAAAACACTTTCGGATGGTTTCAAGGTGAAGAAAAAGGTTAAGTAATGTCTTAAAAGAGGCGGAGCCCGCACAGGCTCCGCCTCCTTTTTATTTATTTCATCCAATTATAAATAATTTTGTGAGCTAACAAAATTCACTCTTTATAGGTGTAATCGGTAACCTCCGAACTGTCTCCATCCTGAAGAATGATGCAGTCTTCTTTTTTGCTCAGAGCAGATTCTGACTATAACCGATAGCAACCTTCAGTCTGAATGGATTCTGAGTAAATTTTGCTGATTACCGTTAGAAATCAAAAGGTTATAACGCTTCCATAGATCCTTACTAAGTTGAAGTTATCAACGGTTTGAATTATTCCTTTTTATGCTCGATAACTAACGGCAATCCTTATTTGCATCGTTGCGCAACTACGAAATATATAAGCATTTTAATTTGACAACTAAAGCCTTTTATGATATTTATTTAATATAGCTTTCTTTCCTTTTAAATAATTAGATTCGCACCATATAAATAACATGATAGATTTCTGACAAAGCAAGTCTTCTCGGGGGGGGGGTGTTCAATCTTTTAAAGATAGCCGAATTGCCAAAGAAATGACCTTTGGTGCGTTCGGCTTTTTTGTTGCAAAATCTTTTACCAAAAAGGAGGTGAATTATATATATAGAGATATTAAAAGAATAATACTGATAACAAAGGAGGATTAAATGAAAAAAAGAACACCTTTCATTATTCTAAAGCTGGTTGTAGCAATGTTTGTATTTGGTTTATTTGTAGGCAGTATGGCACTTGCTAATGGTGGCTGTACGGTATCTGGTGTTGGCCATATTGGTAACGATGAGAGTGGAAATGGTATTTCGGATCAGCCTGGGGCTGGACTGGCAAATCAAGACAGTTACGGTGGTTATGCCTTGGGGATGAGGGATGGTAGTGTGAGAGGTCAGTGGCAGAATACAACCCATCTGGAAGGCACCAAGGACTTGTTTCACGGTCAAGCGGAATTTCTTTACTGTTGGAATGATGGCGGCCCAGGCCCTGACGTGCCACGAGCAACTCCCAACCGTGCAATCTGGGGTGGTCCTGGAACATGGAATCATGAAGAAGGCTATCTTTTTATTGTAAGTGCAGCTGATTACAAAGAGGGAAAAAATGACATGGATGCTGGAAGGAGAGATGCTTATGCCATAGTCATCTACCGAGATGATGGTGACGGTGTTGCTACTGCCGCAGATGAAATTGTCTACGAAGAAACAGATTGCGTCTTTGGTAATTTCCAGATCCATCCCCCGAATAATGGCCATCCTTACATTGGTTCGCCAATAACCGAAGAAATGGAGCGAATTGCAAGTACTCAAGATCTATGTCCGAATAATAATTGGTAAGCCAAAGACTAACCTTTGGTGTGTTCGGCTTTTTTGTTTCAAAATCTAATAATGCAAAGGAGGGGGCAAGAGGATTTATTAAAATCAAATCTTATAAGGGGGGGTATGAGAAACTTATTTTTTATTTTATTAGTTTTAACTCTTTGTATTGCAGCTGGCACTTATGCACAAAGTGCTTGTGACGGTCTTGCAGGAGCGTCTTATGGTCTCTGCAATGCATACTGTGAGGCAATGGACTGCTCAAGCGATAATCCGCAAGCCTCAGAAGCCGCATGTGACAAGATTTATGATAAGTTTGTGCAGATTCAGGGAGAGATGCCGCCCTGCGAGATGGTTACCATTTGTCATAATCCCTATGAGGACCCACATGACCCTGCATTCCCTGTTGGCGGGATAACAATGACATTAACCCCTGAAGAAGCCGACTGGCACCTGACAAATCATATCGATGTGCCCTGTGCCTGTGATGATGCAACAGGACATAACAGCACCATCGAATGTGGCGCCGGAGGTGTAGGCGGACATGGATAATAGTATATGTAATAGGAGGGACTCTAGTCATGCCTTACCGGATTAGATTGATCCATAATATTTAATCAAGGAGGTTAAATCTTAGTAAATACAGTTTTGGCTGCTGCCATTATTTTTATGACAGGAGCTGTGTGGGCTGTTGATGAAACAGCATCTATTGATTCAATTAAAAACAGCAGTTGAGGTTACAAAAAATCAAAGTAATAACAATAATAGCCGGATTCAAGCGTTAGAAGCCCTTTCGCAGGACTTGCAAACCCAATTAAATAGGGTTAATGGGTGCACTTGTTGGAATACCGAGTTATTAAATGAGGTGGCAGCAGCACTGATTCCGGTCGGCGCTAATGGTACTTCAGATCGGTGTAGCGATGATCCGAATCAGAATATTACGACGTACGACTTGAATGATCCACAACACAACCGGTCGGCATTGTGGTTGAGAGTTGGTCAGCCCGGTGTCCTTTATTACCCCCAAGGTGGCTACACGAAAGTGATGGATATCAGGAGAGGATATTGTCAAATGTTCGCGAAGGAAATCCCAACAATACTGAATGACGTAAGTATAGAAAAAATATTTCCGAATCCGTCGACTGGGGAAGACATTGGCGACGGAGTGTATTTTGGGGATTTGCCTTGGGATCAACTAATCAGCCGACAAGACGCACAGGCATGTAGACAGGTACTTATGGACAGCGATCTTTGGTCTCGTTGTAATCAGTGACTGTATATTTTGTTGTCCATGCGGGGGGATGCCATTCAAATCCGCTTTCGCCAGTTTCAACCAACGCTGTATATACAATTAAAGTCGGGAGGAGGCAAAAACCTCCCCCGGCTTCTGCTCATAAAGCCGTATACTCTCTTTTAATCGTTAATCGATGAGTTTCAGATTCATCTATTTCATTGACAACATGATGTTGAACTAAACCGCTGGCGCGGTAGTTTGAAAGAATCCCTTTCTTCGATAATCAGATATTTTGTAGTTTTCCTCAACAA
>JBDLIC010000121.1:0-11338 GCA_039715075.1 Nitrospirota bacterium | reverse complement strand
AACAATTGTCAGATCCGGAAGAACTTTCATCTGTAAAGATACGGCTCTCGGGATTAGACTTATCGGAATATCCTTTATTGAATGAGGGACGCCAGGTCATAAGAGGGGACATGATAGAGATTAGCAAGGAAACAACAGATTTAATGAAAGAACAGAACTATGATCTGCCTTATCAGGGTAAAGGGCTTAAAGACTTCCTTGCCCCGACCCCTTTTGTACAAAGCGATCACCATACGGTCAAATACAATGCAAAAAAATATGTTGAATTAGAAAAAACTGCCTTCAGGCTGGCCCGCTACCTTACTTCTAATCTGTATCTTACTATAAAGAAAATGCCTGTATTTCAATTCAATACTTCCATGGATATTTTTGAAACACATGCCGGTGAGAGCAATGAGCATACAGTTTTGTTTACGTCTTTTGCCAGGGCGGGAGGACTGCCGACCAGGATGGTAGGAGGACTTGTATATCTTAAGGGACATTTTTATTATCACACCTGGCCTGAGATTTGGCTGAAGCAATGGGTGCCGGTGGACCCGACAATGGGTCAGTTCCCGGCGGATGTTATGCATATTCGCCTGATGGAAGGAGACATTGATGAACTGGCTTCCCTTGGAAAAATAATTGGTAACATAAAAATTGATATAATGGGGGCATTATGATAGTAATAGACCACCTTGTAAAACGATATAACGATTATGCGGCTGTTAATGATATAAGCCTGGAAATAAAAGCCGGTGAAATATTCGGTTTTCTCGGGCCGAACGGCGCAGGGAAGACCAGCACAATCAAAATGATTATGGGGCTTATGAAACCCACGTCAGGAACAATTACGATAGATGGGCATGATATACAGAAAGATCCTGTGTCAGCAAAGAAGGTCCTGGGATATGTTCCGGACCGTCCGATACTCTATGAAAAATTAACAGCATGGGAATATATGAAATTCATTGCCGGGCTGTATGGACTGGATAACAAAGAGCTTCAGGACAGGGGCATGAAATATCTCGGGATTTTCGAACTCAGTGAATGGATAAATGAGCTTGTCGAAAATTTCTCTCACGGAATGAAACAGAGACTTAACCTGTCTGCCGTTTTTATGCGTAACCCCAGTGTCCTGGTCCTGGATGAACCTCTTATCGGTCTTGATCCCCGGGGAGCGAGACTTTTTAAGGAGATGCTGCATGCATCACGGAATGCTGGAATGTGTATATTCATGTCTACCCATATTCTTGAAATAGCTGAACAGCTGTGTGACAGACTGGCGATCATACATAAGGGTAATGTTATAGCTGACGGTACATCTGATGAGCTGAGGAAGCAGGCCGCATTATCCGGAAGCGGCTTTGAGCAGGTCTTCCTGCGGCTGACCGGCGGAGAAGAAGTTGTTAACATTGTTAAGGAATTGGAGACATAGTATACAGACCTGATGAATGAACTTATTTCGATATTCTCTCCTCAATGGTGGACATTCAAAAACCGGCTATTCCGCTCAAGCTGGACAGCATATATAAAGACTGCAATTATCCTGCTGCTGGGTGCAGGTTTCTGGGCATCAGCGCTTCACTACCTGACGATTTTATTGACAAAACTGCAGGGCATGGAAAGCAATGTGGGGAATATAATTGCTTTAAAGGGCCTTTCACTGCTTATGATGCTGGTATTTTTTCTGCTCATATTCAGCAGCCTGCTTGCAAGTATAAATAATTTTTACCTTTCGCATGATCTGCCTGTTATTCTCTCTTCTCCTGTTTCGTGGGGTAGTGTGTATCTATCGAAATGGCTGGAGACTGCAGTTAAATCTTCCTGGATGATCGTCCTCGCGGTTATGCCTGTCTTTATAGCGTTTGGACTGTTTTACAAGTCATCAGCAGTTTATTATTTTTTGTTGCTTCCTGTGCTTCTGGCCTTTGTGCTTGTGCCTGCGGGAATAGGAGTATTTATAAGTATTTTTCTGATGGCTGTTGTTCCGGCAAAACGCGCAAAGAACATTTTTATCATACTCGGCCTGGTGACCCTTATACTGCTTTTTCTGCTTTTCAGATTTCTTAGACCGGAGCGTTTAGCCAATCCTGAATGGTTTGCCAATATGACCATTTTCCTTTCTGAGATGAAAATGTCTGTTTCCATATTTCTCCCGAGTATGTGGGCTACAGAAATATTGACGCCCTTTTTAAACACAGGCGGCGGAAGTCCCATTTTTTTCGCCCTCCTTCTCATGTTTACTCTCGGAGTTCTAATTATTTTCGGGAGCTGGCTTTTTAATGCTTTTTATTATAAAGGGCTTGTAAAAGCACAGCAGGCGCACAGTTCGAAACCCTTTATTATGGAAGAGCAGTTTTTGGGGAAACTGTTTTCAAGAATAATTTCATTCTTTTTAAGGGGCAGCAGAAAGGCGCTTATCGTAAAAGACTTTATATCCTTTTTTCGCAATATCGGCCAGTGGTCCCAGATGCTTCTTCTTTTTGCCATTATTATTATCTATCTATTCAGCATAAAAGCACTCCCCGTTGAATGGGGTACTTTTTTAAGCATCAGGTTAAGGTATATAATATCGTTTCTTAATATAGGGCTTGTAGGGTTTGTTATTACTGCCGTAGCTTCCCGTCTTGTATTGCCCTCAATTGATAATGAAGGCCCGGCTTTCTGGATAATAAGGGTTTCGCCGGTAAGTATGAAAAAATTTCTCTGGAGCAAATTCCTTATAGCTTTTTTCCCTCTCCTTGCTCTGGCCCAGATACTTATAATAATCTCCAATATTTTTCTTGGGGTAAAGATATGGTTCATGTTTTTGGGGATTATTACATGTTTTCTCCTGGTTGCTTCAATAACAGGGCTTGCAATCGGGATAGGAGCATACAGTGCCAGTTTTTCAGAGGCCCGCACAGGGAAAGAGCAGTCCGGTTTTAAGGGTACAGTTTATATGCTGCTGGCTTTTGCGGTCATTGCGGTCACAATAGCACTTGAGTTTACACCTGTGTCCGGAATGTTCTTGAAAGAAATAAGTAATGCAGCGCTGACTTTAAAGAGCTGGATAATTATAAGTCTTTTTTTGCTTGCGGTCATTGTTCTGAATTTTTTTGTCATCTGGATGGCGATGAGAACCGGAAGAAAAAAACTCCTTGCACTGCAATAGCAATCCTTGCAATAAATTATGTTTGACAAGTTCGCCGGATATGAAATCCTATTCTTGAAAATTGAAAAGGCCCTGCCTTATCAACTATCTCATACCCATTAGTCGATCGTACAAGGGCTCTTGTTCAATTATTGCTACTGGAAGTTTTTTCTGTTATTACAATCTATTGCAAAAACATCACCTGCCACGGTCGAGTTTGCAATTCCAACGGCAGTTATGACGAAACAGTTAGTTTGCGCTGCCGTTATTCCAGTATACGGAACAGGTACTGGGCCTGCAGGCAAAGCAATGCCTATTCCGGCAATTGCATAAATATACTCTGTGCTGGGTCCGGGAGTAAATCCGGGGAAGCTGGCAAGGGTGGGAGCATAATTTGTGTTTTCTGCAAAAAACTGCTCCTGAAACATTCTTAGTGCCGAAAGGTTAGAATAAGCTTCAGTACGGCGCGCTTTCAGTATAGAGCCGGTATAAACAGTTATAGCAGCAGCGCTGAGGATCGCTATGATTGCCATTGCAACAATAAGTTCGATCAGTGAAAAGCCTTTATTCCTTTTTTGTGTATTCATATGTTTTCCTCTGACTTATAAAGAGGGGGATAAAATCCCCCTCTTTATTATTGATAATTATTCTGCTGTTACAATAGCTCTGGACATGAATTCTGCAGATGCAGTAAGAGCTCCACCAGGGCCATTTGAAGTTGCGATAATTGCTATACGATTACCGGCCGATAAGAGAGCCGGAGACAGCTGTACAGTACAAGGCGCCCCTGGGGCATTAGGGCCCGGATCTAAAGCAACAAATGTGAACAGGGCTGCTAATCCGCAAGTACCCATATTCTGCCAAGGGGACATTTCACCTGCACCTAGTCTGGCGGCTGAATATAACGTAGCGACAGACACATCAGCACCGGCGCCGAATAATACTGTATTAGGGACATCAGCCATCGTTATTGAACCATCCCAGTTTGAATCAACTTCTATAAGGTTTGCCCCCGGGTTTGTAGGCAGTGAGCCCTTTAATCCTGAGTTCAGCCAGTGCTGGAGATCTGCTTCAGAAGACTTTGCTGCCTTGCTGAGGTTTGATTTTCTTGCCTTTTCCTGAGCACCAATATATGCAGGAATAGCGATAGCTGCCAGAATACCGATAATGGCGACAACTATCAGGAGCTCAATTAATGTAAAACCTTTTTGCTCTCTAATATTGTTTATTGCTTTATACATCATACGCCTCCTCTTTTTTTGAGTTTCAGGCCAATTATTTGACCCATTGTTTTTTCAGGTTAATTCTTAAACCCCTCTAAATTATTCTTCACCTCCTTCTCACTATCTCTCTTTGGCTGTTAACCAAATTTACAGTCATGTAAGCAGGTTTTATGCCAGATAATTTTGATATAAAAAATGATTTATTTGCAGGATGTTACAGATGGCTATATTTTTGTTAACAAAAAATGACCGTCAACAAATTGTCTTAAGTGACATAATTTGTCAGTCGGGAAAGAATGTTTATGTAAATTAATAATTATTAATAAAAAAACTTGACCTGAAAGGGCGCGCTGATATAATAGATGCGGAGAAAGTTTATATGCTCATAAAAAAAGTTTTAATACTGCTGCCCATAATAATCTTTTTTGTACTTCTGCAATCTTTTTTCTGGGTCCCGACATATGATGAACAGGTCAAAGGTAATCCCCATCGGCTGGAGGAATTCATTACTGCATCTTCAGGAGATGCAAAGATATTGAATCCCATTCTTAATGCCGATTCTGCAAGCAGCAATATTGTGGGCCAAACTTTTGATGGCCTCATAGACAGGGACGAGAACCTGAAATTTCGTGGACGTCTGGCCACCAGTTGGGAAATATATGAGGAAGCATACTTTTATGTAAATCCCAAAGCCCTGATCAAAGACAAGCGCTTGCAGCCCGGGGAGATAAAAGAACTGATCCTCTCCAATAAGAGTACATTAAATAATATTAAGAATGTAGAGGTCATCTCTCCTGAAACTACAATAAGGGACATTAAGATTCCCGGACCTGATGAAAATAAAGACGGTATTCCCGACCCGATAAATATTAAAGCTGCATTTGAATTGCCTGCCCGTTTAAAAATAACTCTAACAGCTGTTGACCAGGATTTATTCAAAAAGCTTGAGCAAATTCTCGGCAATGAATACTTTAAGTCATTTCCCGCTTCTGACGTTATTAAGATACTGACACCGGGGCAGGAGGATAAACTGTCTGTTTTAGCAGAGACATTCTCTGTTACCGAGCATAACCCTGTCATTATCTTTCAACTGCGAAAAGGCGTTCAATTTCATGATGGACATGAGTTTGATGCTGGAGATGTGCAATTTACTTATCAGGCAATTATGAAACCGAAGAACTTGTCTCCCCGGGTCCCTGATTATGAGCCGGTCAAGAAGTTAGAGGTCCTGGATAAATATATGGTCAAGATAGTTTATAAGAGATTATATTCACCGGCATTCGGCACCTGGGGGATGGGAATGCTCCCGGAACATCTCTTAAATGCGGACATGTTGAATAAAGAGGCTGAATCAAAGGGAACTGATCCCGAGAAATTCTCAATGAGAGATACTGACTTTAACCGGGCCCCTGTGGGTACGGGACCTTTTGTATTCAGGGAGTGGAAATCCGACCAGCATATTGTACTGGACAGAAATGAGGACTACTGGGAAGGACCGCCTCATTATAAGAGTTACACATATCGTGTAATACCTGATATATTGACACAGGAAATGGAATTTTACGGTGGTGCCATAGACGATTATGGAGTGCAGCCTCATCAGGTGGCACGACTCAAAAATGACCCCAAGTATCAGAACTTTTCAAGTCTTTCATTTGGATATAGTTACGTAGGTTACAACATGCGCCGGGAATTATTTAAAGACAAAAGAGTGAGAAAGGCATTGGGAATGGCTATTGACACTGAGAAGATAATTCGCTACGTGATGTATGAACAGGCAGAGAGAATTACCGGCCCTTTTGTAAAGCAGACCGATTATTACGATAAAAGCATTCAGCCGCTGCCTTATGATCCTGAAGGTGCATTAAAACTTCTGAAGGAGGCCGGATGGGAGAAAAACAAAGATGGTGTACTGGAAAAGGATGGAAAACCATTTGCATTTACTCTCATCACAAACAATGGCAATCCCATCAGGAAAAACATACTAACGATTGCCCAGGATTCGTGGAGGAAGATTGGCATCGATGTAAAGACAGATCTTGTTGAATGGGCTGTCTTTATCGGCAAATATGTAAACAAGGGAAATTTCGATGCCCTGATACTGGGCTGGTCCATGGGCATAGATCCTGACCTTTATCAGATATGGCATTCGAGTCAGACCAAAGAAAATCAGCTTAATTTTGTTGGATTCATCAATAAGGAAGCCGATGAACTGATTATAAAGATCAGGCAGGAGTATGACTTTGACAAACAGGTTGGATATTCCCACAGACTGCACAGGATCATAGCAGAAGAGCAGCCCTATACATTCTTATTCGTCGGCAAAGCTACAGCTGTCCTTGATAAGAAGATCGTTATCAAGGAGTATTCGGAATCAGGGGAAGAGAGGATTAAGAAGATAACCCCGACAAAGACAGGTAATTATACATACTATTTTAATAAGTGGATTAAACTGGCGAAAAAGCCGGTATTTGATATGGAGTAACAGCATTATGTTTTCTTTTACAGTAAGAAGCTTTTTCCAGAAACTGGTCACATTGTTTTTCATCTCAATCATATCTTTCCTTGTGGTCTATCTGGCTCCGGGTGAGCCGAGCCAGATAGATCCTTTGAATCCTAAATTTACGGCTGAAGACCTGGCCAAATTCAGAACAGAGTTCAACCTGGATAAGCCATTACATATACAATACTATCTTTTTTATAAAAACCTGTTTACCGGACAATTAAAGTCATGGAAAGACAACCAGCCTGTATTGGTAAAGGTAAAGGAGAGGTTTATGAACAGCCTCTGGCTCTTTATTGTGGGTACTTTGATAACATGGTGTCTTTCATTCCCTGTCGGTATAAGCGCTGCCATTAAGAGAGGATCTTTTTTTGATCGATCTACAACATTTCTGGCATATGTATTTATTTCCATCCCCAGTTTCTTTTTTGCTTTTATCCTCATTGACTTTGTAGTCAAGACATTCAGCGTATCCGTAATCGGCATGCAGACGTTCGGTATGAGCAATGCAAATACAACTTATCAGATAATGGACAGAATATGGCACATGGTAATACCTTCCATTCTCGGTGCACTTGGAGGGATCGCCCTTCTCTCCAGGTATGTACGGGCACAGATGCTTGAAGTAATTCATCAGGATTATATACGGACTGCAAAAGCAAAGGGTTTGTCCGGGGACATGGTCCAGTATAAGCATGGATTTCGAAATGCCCTTCTTCCATTTGTAACAATGTTTGGATTAATACTGCCGGGATTGATTGGGGGGTCGGTCATCATCGAATCCATCTTTGCCTGGCCCGGCATGGGACGTATGGGATATGAGGCCATCCTGGCCCGGGACTATCCCATTATTCTTACAATTAATTTTATCGCTGCAGTATTGGTGCTGATAGGAACATTTATTTCTGATCTTTTATATATGGTTGTGGATCCGAGGATAAGGTTGTGATACATGTGAATTGCCGATATTAGATAGAAAGCCTGTGCGTCATTCCCGTGAAAACGGGAATCCAGGTTTATGCGAAAGGATATGGATTCCCGCTCAAAGGACTGCGGGAATGACACATTTTTATTATTGATATGCGAATAGAAAATAACGAAATAAACGAACTTCATCAAGGGCTGGCCGAAGAGGTCTCACGCTTTACCGAAGCATGGAGAACTTTCAAAAAGAACAGGCTGGCCCTATGGGGATTGATAATTTTTTTTATTTTTCTTATAGTGGCAGTCTCAGGCCTTATTTTAACCTATGGAGATAATCCGGTCCTTGATCCTGCAAAGGTACGCTTATCAGAAAAACTTCTGAAACCCCTTACCCCTGTGAATACTGAAATGATTAAACCTGGTGACAGACCGGCATTCGACATATACTTACTGGGTACAGATGATCTGGGCAGAGATATATTTGCAAGGATGATGCAGGGCGCCTGGGTTTCACTGACTGTCGGTTTTGTAGCCGTCGGCATTTCTATACTTATAGGCATTATCCTGGGTGGGTTAGCCGGTTACTACGGTAACGTAAAAATTAAATTCATGGATGTCCTGGGCCTTATTGCCTTATCTGTTTCATTAATTTTTTTAGCTTCCGGCCAGAGAGGCCTTGCCATTAATTCATTCCTTGTCACTATATTTCTAATGTTCTTGTCAACAATGTATTATATGCTTGCAGCAAGGAGCGGAATGGATTTAAAAATATTCAACTTTCTTTTCCTTGACACATTTACTATTGATACTCTTATCATGAGGTTTGTGGACATCATGCTCTGTTTTCCGAGCTTTTTTCTTATCCTGACAATAGTGGCTGTTCTTCCTGCAAGCATCTACAACATAATGATAGTCATAGGACTCACAAGCTGGATGGGCACAACAAGGTTTGTAAGGGCAGAGTTTTTATCACTCCGTGAACAGGATTTTGTATCAGCAGCAAAAGTCATGGGCATATCGGATATGAGTATTATATTCCGGCATATGATTCCTAATGCTGTAGCTCCGGTACTTGTTTCTGCTACAATCGGGATAGCCGGAGCTATACTGGCTGAAGCTGCATTGAGCTTTTTAGGGTTTGGAGTCCCTCCTCCTTATGCAACATGGGGAAACATACTCTCCAACGGGCAAAGGTTTCTTTATGATGCGCCGTGGCTTATATATATACCCGGGTTATCAATTTTAGTTGTTGTTCTGTCCTTCAATCTGTTTGGCGAGGGGCTGAGAGATGCGCTAAATCCGAAACTGAGAAAGAGATGATGATAGAACCGATATTGAAAATAAAAGACCTCAGGGTCCACTTCGACACCGACGACGGTCTGGTGAAGGCTGTTGACGGTATTGATCTGGAGATGATGAAAGGGACCACCCTGGCGCTGGTCGGAGAATCAGGATGCGGAAAGAGTGTTACATGCATGTCTATTCTCAGGCTTATCCCTTCTCCTCCCGGCATGATAGCAGGCGGAGAGATCATATATAAAGGAAAGAACCTGGTGGAGTTATCAAATAAGGAGATGGAGGCAATCCGGGGAAATGACATAAGCATGATCTTTCAGGAGCCGATGACATCTCTCAATCCTGTGTTTACAATCGGAGACCAGATAAAAGAGGCCATTATGCTTCATCAGAAGAAAAGCAGTAATGAGGCTGAGGAATTAACAGTCAAAATCCTTGAAAAGGTTGGTATTCCGTCGCCGAAAATCCGTATCAATGAATATCCTCATCAGATGTCCGGGGGGATGAAGCAGCGTGTGATGATTGCAATGGCTCTTTCATGCAATCCCGAAATATTAATAGCCGACGAACCCACTACTGCTCTGGATGTTACCATTCAGGCCCAGATACTTGATCTTATGAAGTCACTGCAGGATGATTTTGGCATGTCTATTTTGTTGATTACACATGATCTGGGAATAGTTTCAAATATCGCGAGCCATGTAGCGATTATGTATGCGTCAAAGATCGCTGAATACGGTCTGCTGGGAGATATTTTTGAAAATCCACACCATCCCTACACTCTTGGGCTTTTTACATCTATCCCCATAATAGGAAATAAGAAGGAAAATTTATATGTGATACCCGGTAATGTCCCTAACCCGCTGGCATTCCCGGATGGATGCAAGTTCTGGCCAAGGTGTGTCTTTGCAGAGGAAATATGCAAGTCTCAGGAACCATTATTGGAGGAAGTGAGCCAGGGTCATACCGTGGCTTGTCACTTCAAAGAGAAAATAGATAAATATGTCTGGAAGGAAAAGACAAAAACAGAATCTTTTTTAATATCATCAGAAAAGAGTTGATTATGAACAGCACAAACAACGTCCTTTTGGAGGTCAATAACCTAAAGAAGTATTTCCCTATAACCAGGGGAGTCTTCTCAAAAGTGGTTGACTGGGTAAGGGCAGTTGATAATATATCCTTCCATATCAGGTCAGGAGAGACGCTGGGACTTGTGGGAGAATCCGGCTGCGGCAAGACCACTGTAAGCAGGGTCATTCTGCGCCTTTTGGAAGCGACAGAGGGGAGTGTCATATTTGATGGAAAAGATGTATTTAAGCTCAGCAGCGATAAACTCCGTCAGCTCCGCAAGGAAATGCAGGTCATATTTCAGGACCCTTATTCATCTCTGAATCCGCGGCTTTCAGTGGGAAACATCATTGCAGAAGGGATCGGCGCCCATAAAATAGCCAGGGGTGCAAAAAAGAAAGAGATGGTTGAAGACCTTCTGGAAAAGGTCGGGCTTTCAGCCGGTTACTATAACCGTTATCCGCATGAATTTTCGGGCGGGCAAAGGCAGCGTATAGCGATAGCAAGGGCCCTGTCTCTGAACCCCCGGCTTATAATCTGTGATGAACCTGTCTCAGCCCTTGATGTATCTATCCAGGCCCAGATATTAAACCTTTTATCGAACCTTAAAAAAGATTTCAATCTCTCATATCTTTTTATTACGCATGACCTTTCTGTGGTCGAACATGTTTCTGACAGGATAGCCACCATGTATCTCGGGGAAATTGCAGAAATTGCCGATGTAAGGGAGTTCTATTCAAATCCGCTTCATCCATATACGATTGCTCTTCTGTCCGCCAATCCGTCGCCTGACCCCGAAAAAAGAAGAAAACCGATAATCTTAAAGGGAGATGTGCCTTCACCAATTTCCCCTCCTCCTGGGTGCCGTTTCCATACCAGGTGTCCTGTGGCAGAGGGGATTTGCAGTACTGAATGGCCGGAACCAAAAGAGATGTCCGGTGGTCATATGATCCGGTGTCATCTTGTAGATCAGGCCGATCCTAAACCTCCTATCAGATATGAGGGGTGATTTAATGTCTATTAAGCCGAACAAATGTTTCGAACTGTTTTCCGGATGATTATTAGGGGAATAGGCAATAATTATAGTTAAAATTTAATATTACCGTATAATACCCCGATCCGCCATCAAAAAAAAGGAAGAACCTCGTTGTTCCCGTATAAACGGGATGTTAGAATATTCGTGCAAGAAAAAAACTAACACCAACGAGG
>JBDLIC010000120.1:0-11375 GCA_039715075.1 Nitrospirota bacterium | reverse complement strand
CGCCTTTCCCGCCTTTGCATTACTTTTTGTAACTTAAAAGACAGGTTGAGTTACTTTTTGTTACACGAATTATAAGAAAAATTTATAATGATTATTGCAACTCCTTGTTTTATCCCTTCTTTCTTATACCTGTATTACTGGCATTCTAATTGCATTTGTATCTCTATCTAAAATAATAGTATTCCTGAAAGATTAAATTTTGTCTTTAAATTTGCCCGGTTGTTTCGAGGGTTTTGTTTTTATTCTGCATGCAGATGGCATGCATATGTTTAATGATTTATAAATATTGGCAGAGCATAAATAGTACCAAGCTTATATGCTGCCTGAAAGGGGGGTGATAAACAGTTACAACACTGCCTTGAACTATTTTTTATTGATCTTTTTTTGAAAGGAGGAAATTTTAATGGAAGCAAAAATAGTATGGTTATTCCTATTTGTTGCTGCATACTGGGTCTACTGTATTTTCTGGGGCATTAAAGGCGCAAAGATGGCAACGACCGCCTCAGACTACTTCATTGCCGGCCGTACAATCCCGATCTGGGTCTTTGTTCTTGCTGCTACTGCAACGTCCTTCTCCGGATGGACATTCATGGGGCATCCAGGCCTGCTTTACCGTGATGGTTTCCAATATGCATACGCATCTTTTTATGCCATCACTATCCCGTTTACCGGAGTTGTATTCCTGAAAAGACAATGGATCCTCGGGAAGCGCTTTGGATATGTTACTCCGGGAGAGATGTTCTCAGACTATTTTAAATCAGATGCGATCAGGATCCTGACGGTTGTCGTTGCCCTGGTCTTTTCAATTCCTTATCTTGGTGTTCAGCTTAGGGCATCGGGGTTCCTTTTTAACGTTCTCACTGACGGCATGCTTGGTGTTGAGACAGGCATGTGGATGTTGTCACTTGTTGTTTTTATTTACGTTGCTTCAGGAGGATTGAGGGCTGTGGCCTATGTTGATACGGTGCAGTGTATATTGCTTGCAGGCGGTATCATTGCAATCGGCTTCATTGCCGTTAGCGCTGCAGGCGGCTGGACTGCCCTGAACACAGGTATTGCAAACCTGACTTCACCTGATGCTGTAGCTGCATTGGGCGGGGAAGTGATGGACAAAAAGAGGACCATGGACGGGTTTAGCCATTACATTGCCGTTCCCGGTGTTATTCAGTTTATTCCAACGGGAACCAAGGCAGTGGGTGGCGCATGGACCGGAATCATGATCCTCTCTTATGCATTTGCACTCATGGGAATACATTCTTCACCTGCATTCTCAATGTGGTCATTTGCAAACAAGAACCCGAAACCGTTTGCACCCCAGCAGGTATGGGCGTCTTCTTTCGGTATCGGCGGAATATTGATTTTCTTTACAGCCATGCAGGGTCTCGGCGGTCACCTTATTGGCGCTGACCCCAGGATGCTGGAAGCAGGTTTCGCAACAGACGTTATGAAACTGGGCAAGGACCTTATGGCTATGCCGGGTAAACAGGGCATGATCGTTCCCGCTCTGATTAATCTCCTGGCTGACACAGCTCCCTGGGCTGTCGGTCTTCTGAGTGTATGTGCACTTGCAGCAATGCAGTCAACCGGTGCGGCATACATGTCAACAGCAGGCGGTATGCTTACAAGAGACCTTTACAAGCACTTTATTAAACCGGATGCATCCCACGCAACCCAGAAACTGTTCGGAAGAATCGGTGTTGGAATCATCGTTCTCTCCGCTCTTGTTGTTGCGACAACATCCAAGGACGCACTCGTTCTTCTCGGCGGTCTTGCTGTTGCCTACGGCTTCCAGATGTGGCCTGCCCTGATCGCTATCTGCTACTGGCCGTTTCTCACAAGAAGGGGTATTACTGTTGGATTGATTTTGGGTCTGATTGCAGTTACATGTACCGAGACGATCGGGACAAAGTGGTTCGGTATAACGTCATGGGGCCGCTGGCCGTTGACAATCCACTCCGCAGGGTGGGGCATTATCTTCAACCTCGGATCAGCGATTCTCATATCCGCGTTTACACAGGATTCCGAATCGCGCGCTCACAGGCAGAAATACCATGATTACCTCAAAGAACACGCTGGTCTGCCTGAAGAGAAAAAGAGTCTTGTCCCTCTTGCATGGATTATTGTAGTAGTATGGTTCATGTTTGCACAGGGTCCTGGAACTGTTATTGGTAACACAATTTTCGGTAACCCCAATGACGCTGCAACATGGACGTTCGGTATACCTTCAATATGGGCATGGCAAATTATCTGGTGGGCGCTTGGTGTCGGTATGATGTGGTTCCTCGCTTACAAGATGCAAATGTCAACAATTCCTGAGAAAGAGATCGAGGTCCTGGTAGAAGACATCGGTGATCTTGGCAAGGCGCGTCTCGATACAGACAAACCTTGATCATGAATTAATTGTCTATCGACAGGGGGGGGTCCTCTCCCCCCTGTTTTTTTTAAAACAATCCTGTAAAGTAAATTTTGCTATACATTAGTTTAACGATCAGTAAAATGGAGGCTGTAAATCTTGGATCCTTATAAAGTCTGGTACTGGATTTCATCAATTTTTCTTGCTGTCCTGATCTTCCGGCCGACAAAAAAATTTATTTTTGTCCAGAGGGTAAGGAAGGCCGAGAGAAAACTGAAGAGAGACCTTACTGAAGAAGAGAGAAAGAACCTTGAAAAAAGGACCATCCCGATGACGGTGTTTATTGTCGTCACTTTTGCGTTTCTGTTCAACGGTATCATTATGGATAAATACTACAAGTAAATATGAATAAGAACTTGGTTACACCATTTATTGTCCTCACCGGCATAATAATCTTCGCATACTTTTATTTCCAGTATAATGTACGGGAAAACGTTCCCGGAGAAAATAAATTCCGGCTTGCAAACAAGTACCTTGAAGATGGTGAAAACAAGGAAGCGCTGGGCACATTTGATGAAGTTTTATCGCAGTATCCGGAATATAAGGAAGCTCATCTCGGCAGGGCAATAACCCTTATGCAGATGAGCAGGTTCGATGAATCGGGTGCAGCGTTTGACAAGGCCGTTTTCCTTGATGAGAAGTTTGCTGCTGCATACGCGAACAGGGGCATCCTGAATGACAGGACCGGAAGATTTAAAGATGCGGTCAGTGATTACCGGAAGGCGATTGAACTGGACCCTGAACTGGCAGAAGGCCCCGGATGGATATGGAGGTTCCTCCGCAATATTCCTGACAAACCCCCGTCGATTGCAGACAGGGCGGACTATATTGATGCTGAACTGAAAAAACCTGAGGGAGAACGTCTGCTAAGTGTGC
The DNA here is from genome assembly GCA_039715075.1 of Nitrospirota bacterium. Lineage (GTDB taxonomy): Bacteria > Nitrospirota > Thermodesulfovibrionia > UBA6902 > UBA6902 > JBDLIC01. Next base: position 8,086 of record JBDLIC010000120.1, on the reverse strand, counting down.
CTGAACTGGACGCGCAACAGAGAATGTACAAGAAGTAGAAGACGTGATCGGGAATCCAGACCACGTTTTTTATTTGTCCTCATTTTCGTGGTGTTCGGCATCCTCTTCGTCTTTTCCAAACTCCTCTTTATACCATTTTCCATGATGGTGTTTTACAAAATGGCGGTCCACATAACCTGTGATCATCCCGGAAAGAGCAACGCGGGTTTCCGGGTTGAGGGTCGCCATGAAGACATGTCCGAACATGAAGGGCGTGGCTACAATTGCCATGCCAAAATGAATAAGCCAGGACAGAAGAGCTTTGTTTGTAATCCATATAATAGTCCCTGTTATTATATACAGGGGATAAGTAGACATGAGTATCATGAAATTCAACTTTTCAGCAGCGTTGAATTTGCCCTGCTCAGGAAGTTTGATTTTTTTATTGACAGTTGCCAGCCCCATGAGACATAAGAACTTAAAATCTTCCATGCCCCAGACCCAGGCCTGTTTAATATTGTAAAAATAGAGTTTTAAATCATGCCTGCTCTTTAAGATGACAAACAATGGAAGGATAAAAAGACATACTCCTGATATACGGTGAGTCCAGGAGAAGACCTCACGGAAAGGCCAGTTTGGATTGGGACCATAAGCAACAACAAGTACCAGCGCGGTTGCATAGCAGACCATGAAAGGGATTGATATTGCCCAGTGTACCTGTCTCTCGGAACTGCGGAAACGTAATACTTTTTCTGACGATTTATTGTTTTTGCTCATATGTTATCCTGTATAATAAACGGCAAATTACCTGCAATAAATTCACATCACTGTATTTGTTATATAAGAATCGTTTATTCTGTATTATATATCGAACAAAAGCCTTTAAAAGTGAAGTGCGGCCACCTGTGCTCCATGAGAAATATATGTGGAATAGGAATTAATAATAATACATTACGGCTTTATGTCTCAAGTATTGCCATGATCGGACCGAAAAAGGTGGAAGAGAAATTATTGGAAGTCACGGTTTTTTAATAATAAATCTCATGAAATTCAGCGGAAGCCTGTAAAAATTTTTCTTTGGAAAACAGATACCTGTACATAATAATATGACATTAAAAAATATAAGGGAAACTACTCCGCCAGCGGGTCTGGATAGTATCTGTGTATAAACTGCCGTTTTTTATTTTTGTCATGCCCGAGGTTAGTAATCGGGCATCCAGAACTTGCTGAAAAGACTGGATTCCCGATTAAGGACTTCGGGAATGACGGACAAATAAACCGAGTTTATACACAGACTTTGGATAGAACAAATGAAGAAATTATTAATTATACTTTTCATATCAGGGGCGATACTGTTTTCAGGTAAAACAGGGAACTCCGCACAATTGATCTCACCCGGTGAATTATCTAAAGCGCATAAAGAACTGGAAGGGATTTCCCAGTGTTTTAAATGCCATACACTAACAAAGGGAATTACCGATGCTGCCTGCAGGGCATGCCATGAAAAAATGAACAGGCGTATAGAAGAGAACAAAGGATTTCATGCCAGAGTGAAGGCGGATTGCATTGAATGTCATAAAGAACATAAAGGTGAGGAACACGACATTACCTCCCTTGATAAAGAAACCTTTGATCACAATATGACCGGTTTCGAACTTCAGGGCAGCCACAAAGGCCCCTGCAGTAAATGCCACTGGCGGGAGAATACCTATCTGGGACTTTCGCCGGAATGCCTCAACTGCCATACGGATGTGCACGGGAAGACAGTAGCAGGAAACTGTACTGACTGCCATAACTTCAAAGAATGGAAAGATTATCATTTTGATCATGCAGGGGATTCTGAATTCAGGTTAACGGGAAAGCATACTGAAGTTAAATGTGATATGTGCCATACCCGGCATCCTGTCAAAAAGAAAGGAGATACGGAAAAGATGTATCAGGTGCTCCGCTTTAAACCCCTGAAGCACGGCGGATGTAATGATTGCCATGAAGATATTCATAAGGGAGAATTGAAAGAGAAACCATGCAGGAAATGTCATGTAACGAAAGGGTGGAAGGAAACGATTTTTAATCACAATGACCCTCTTCTCAGTGGCTTTAAACTCCTGGGCAGACATAAAGAGGCTGCATGTGAGTTTTGCCATGCCGAAGAGAAAAGGGTTTACATGAAAGATGGGAAAAAGATCGAAAAAACAGGGATCAGGGTCAAGCCTGTTAAGCATGATTTTTGTAAAGACTGCCATTATGATGTCCATCAGGGGCAATTCAAAAAGCAGCGATGCAATGCCTGTCATTCACCCGAAAGGGCATGGAAAGAATACACGTTCAGTCATTTATCGGATAAGTACAGGGGATATAAGCCCAAGGGAAGGCATAAGGATGTTGAGTGCCTGAAATGCCATGAACGCAGTGAAATCAATTACACGGAATTTAAGATGAAGAAGAAAGTCTTTATCGGCAGATTTAAGCCATGTAAATCAGATGTCTGTACTGACTGTCATTATGATATTCATAAGGGGCAGTTTGCCGGGAAGAATTGTGATACCTGTCATTCTCAGGAAAGGGCATGGAAGGATCATGGATTCAGTCATAATTCAAAAAAGTTCAGTGGATACAAGCCTGTGGGCAGGCATAAAGATGTTGAGTGTGTGAAGTGTCATGAACGCAGTGAACTAAGGTATACGGAGTTTAACATCAGGAAAAATGTATTCATAGGCAGATTTAAACCGCTTAAGGCAGATTCATGCAGTGACTGTCACTATGATGTTCATAAAGGACAGTTTCTGAAACAGCAGTGTGATTCCTGTCATACTCCGGAAGAGGCATGGAAAGACTATATATTCAGACATGAATCCGAAAAGTACAGCGGATACAAGCCGGCGGGCAGACACAAAGAGGTTGATTGTGGTATATGCCATGTACGCAAAGAGATCAGGTACAAAGAATTCGGCAGCGATAAAAAGAGACTGGTAGGCAGGTTTAAACCGCTTAAATCAGAATTCTGTGTTGACTGCCATTATGATGTGCACAAAGAGCAGTTTGGAAAAGATCAGTGCCCTTCGTGTCATTCGCAGGAGAAGCTTTGGAAGGAGTATACGTTCAGACATGATTCAGAGGAGTTTACAGGTTTCAAGCTTGAGGGAAAACATAAAGAAGTTGACTGCGGGAAATGCCATGAACAGAGTGAAATCAGATACAGGGAATTCAGAACAAATAAAAAAACATCCCTCGGTAAATTCAAAATTTCTAAATCAGATTCATGCAGTGACTGCCATAAACCTGATCATAAGGGGACCTTCAAAGACATAAGTAAAGCTAAAGATGTGACCTGTGTCAGCTGCCATTCAGTTGAGAAGGAATGGAGAGAATTTATTTACAGGCATAATCCGGACGGCAAATACAAGAGATACAATCCTGAAGGGCAGATCAATGAAGCGAAATGTGAGATCTGCCATATGTGTGATTCAGAGGTTTTTTGTGTTTCCTGCTGTATAAAGAGTATGGGGATATTGCGTTAAGACCGTGAACGGTGCTATCAGCCATCAGCATTCAGCGTTCAGCCAAGGCAGAAAAAAATATAAATAAGTCAGCTGGACGCTGTTGTTTTTTTTAAGCTGAGAGCTGAAAGCTGACGGCTGACAGCTAAAGAATCAGCTCTCCAAATTCACTGCCGACAATCTCCTGAAGGTCTGAAATTGCCTTGAAGGCCTGTTTCAGTATTTCCTGGTTTCTGTCTGAAAGTTTACGCGGGGTCAGGTAGTAATCGTTAGTATCTTTTTCGAGATAATTATCGACCTGTGCATTCAGGGTGTGATAGAGGATCACCCTGTAGGCATTGTCAAAATACTCCGAGTCATCCACCTGGATGACTCCCTTGTCAACAAGCGCCTGGATCCTGCATAGAGTGGAAGTCTCTCTTATGCCGTGTTTGAGGGCCAGGATGCGAGCGGCTTCGATTATAAAGAGCAGACCGCTTCTCTTCATATTGATTTCGCCTTTGTGCTCCCTCTGTTTTTCTGTAATAAAAGTATTGAATAAGCCGAGGGGTACCTTATGCTTTCCCTCTTCATCCGTATGCATCTGTCTTATGATATTGTGGTTCTGGGCGATTTCGTTAAAGGCATGGCTAATGTACCTGTCAAATAATGACCTTTTGCCGAAAAGGAAGGCGGAATCAAAGATGAGTGTCAAATATCTCACTGTGTACGGGCCCGGCTTTAGGAAAATACCTGAAACAAATGAATGCCATTCTGAAATCCTCTTTCTCCATTCCGGGTTTTGTCCCATAATTTTCCCGGAACAGTAAGGAAACCCTACCTCATTCAAATACTCTGAGAACTTAAGCGAGATTTCATGGAAATAGTTGTCAATCTCTTTATGCCGGCTCTCCGGGTAATCATCGATTATGATACAAAAGTCCTGGTCCGGAAAAAGCAGGTTCTCCATCCTTCCATGGCTGCCTGTCACAAAAAAACAGAAATCAACAGGGGCAGGGGTCCCGAAATCTTCAATAGTTTTTTTAAGCAGGCGTTTGTGAATACCTGAATTTACGAGTGACAGCATAGTGGTTATATCAACTGGGTCAGTATTGGATGCCAGTCTTTCTTTGGCGAGATATATGAGGTCATCTTTAATGTTTTTGTAGTCTGCTATCAGTTCCGCCTTTTCGAGCTGGCCTATTATGACCATAGGCTCGGAATAACGGATTTTCATGATCTTTCTTAAAGTGATCAAACCGACAACTCTGTTCGAACGGACAACCGGCAGGTGCTTTATTGTGTACCTTGACAGCATCGACAGGGCGTCAAACAGTGTCCCGTCAGGAGGTAGGCAGACGGGGTGGGGGGTCATGATTTCAGATATATTCCTGCCGAACTTGCTGTGTTCACTGTCCGCCACCACCTTCCTTACCATGTCCCGTTCTGTAACAATCCCCAAGGGTCTGCGTTTTTCATCGGTGATGATTACTGATGAGATTCTCCTCTTTGCCATTTCTTCGGCAACCTTATGTATCTCATCATCAGGGCGGCAGCAATATACATCTGTTTCCATTATATTCTGCAGTGTCTCATGATATCGGAAAGCTGATATCCTGTATACGGCATCATTGTTTTGCAGGGCACCCGTATCTTCAGAAGTGTTTTTTTCGATCTCGTCCATAGTCACCTTCTACACTATTCGATTTTATTTTACATGAACTTTATTTTTTCATTCACCTTATTTTTTCTTCGGGATTAATGCTCAGTCGCTTGCTGTGGGATGGGCCCTGCATTAATGTATTTTTCTTGATTTAAACCTGAAATTTTGCTACTTTATGAAATACTAATTTCCGGGGCGGTTACAATAAGTAACATTATATTTCACTTACAGAAAGCCGAATCTTTTCGGAAAAATTTAACTTACTGATTTTAAAAGTTAATTAACTTGCTAATGAGACCTCTGCCATCAGGCATAATTTTTGCACTATTAAGTAGTTGTTCTATTTGTCCGAAATAATAAACCATTGTTAATTTTTAAAGGAGGTATGCGGAATGTCAGAAAAAGAGTCTATTCAGGTCTTAATGTCAGAGAAGAGAACCTTTCCCCCGTCCAAGGAGATGAGTGAGAAGGCACACATTGGAAGCATTGAAGAATATGAGAAGATGTATAAGCAGTCGATAGAGGACCCTGAAGGATTCTGGGCGGAGATAGCGGAAAAGAATATTACCTGGTCCAAGAAATGGGACAAGGTCCTTGAGTATGATTTTAACAAGCCCGAGATCAAGTGGTTTGTCGGCGGTAAGCTTAATGCTTCTGTCAACTGTCTTGACCGTCACCTCGAGGCAGGCAGGAGGAACAAGGCGGCAATTATCTGGGAAGCTGATGACAGTTCTTACAAAACATATACATACGGGCAGCTCCACCTGGAAGTCAACCGTTTTGCCAATGTGATGAAGAAAAACGGTGTGGGCAAGGGCGACAGGGTAGTAATTTATATGCCGATGATACCCGAGCTTGCCATAGCAATGCTGGCCTGCGCGCGTATCGGGGCCATTCACTGCATCGTCTTCGGCGGTTTCAGCGCCCAGGCGCTCCGGGACAGGATACAGGACTGCGGGGCAAATATGGTCATTACCTCTGACAAAGGTGTCAGGGGCGGCAAACTGGTTCCACTTAAAACCAATGCAGATAATGCTGTTGAAGAATGTCCTACAGTCAAAAAGATGATAGTTGTCCGGAGGGCCGGTGATATTGAGATGAATAATGGACGGGACCTCTGGTGGCATGAGGAGATGGCTGCGGAAGACATCTCTAACTACTGTGAACCGGAAGAGATGGATTCAGAGGACCCTCTCTTCATCCTGTATACTTCCGGATCAACAGGGAAGCCTAAAGGTGTACTCCATACAACCGGCGGTTATATGGTCTATACAAATCTCACCTTTAAATATATTTTTGATTATCATGAAGAAGATACCTGGTTCTGCACAGCAGATATCGGCTGGGTCACAGGCCACAGCTACATCGTCTACGGCCCTCTGGCAGAAGGGGCAACGAGTATTATGTTTGAAGGTATTCCCACATACCCGAATCCCGGAAGGTTCTGGGAAATGTGCGACAGGCATCAGGTTAACCAGATATACACAGCACCGACTGTTATCAGGGCCCTTATGAGATCAGGCGAAGAATGGCCCGCCAAATATGACCTTTCTTCCCTCAGGCTGCTCGGTTCGGTCGGAGAGCCGATTAACCCGGAAGCATGGATGTGGTACCACAAGAATGTCGGCAAGGGCAAACTTCCGATTGTCGACACCTGGTGGCAGACCGAGACCGGCGGTATTCTCATAACCCCGCTGCCGGGAGCAATGACGCTCAAGCCGGGGTCTGCAAACAGACCATTCTTTGGAGTTGCCCCCAAGATCGTAAAGCAGGACGGTTCTGAAACCGGGGTTAACGAAGGAGGGTATCTGCTTATCGATAAACCGTGGCCCGGCATGATAAGAGGGACATACGGCGATCCTGAACAGAAGCGGGTTAAGGAAGTATATTTCTCGCAATTTCCTGGCACATATATGTCCGGTGACGGTGCGAGAATTGACGAAGACGGTGATTACTGGCTGATGGGCAGGATAGATGATGTCATTAACATATCCGGGCACAGGCTTGGTACAGCCGAGGTGGAATCAGCGCTGGTCAGCCACGAAACTGTTGCTGAAGCCGCTGTAGTAGGATATCCGCATGACATTAAGGGTGAAGGCATCTATGTCTATGTTACCCTGAAAGAGGGAGTGGAACCTTCCGATGACCTCAAGAAGACTCTTGTTGGACACATCAGAACAGAAATCGGGCCTATCGCAACTCCGGATAAAATGCAGTTTGCCCCAGGTCTGCCAAAGACCAGAAGCGGAAAGATCATGAGACGAATTCTCAGAAAGATCGCACAGGGTGCTGTTGATGAGCTCGGTGATACATCAACTCTTGCCGATCCTTCAGTAGTTGATAATCTGGTAAAGGAAAGACAATAAATTATTTTGCAGCTTAAGATGCTGTTCATACACATCATCCCTTACCACAGGCTGATGCCTGTGGTAAGGGGCATAGGTCGTTAAGTTAAGAAATAGGAATCAGTAGTTCGCACCATGATGTTTCAGCAATCAATGGGTAATTCGTGAATTACCCCTACAGGAAGGATCGCATGGCAATTTGTAGGGGCAATTAACGAATTGCCCTGTCAGCTTGATGTCAGAGAAAAAAGATAGGAAGGCAAATGGAAAAGTTTATCCTGGATAAGAACAACGCTGCTCTCGTAGTTGTAGATATACAGGAAAGACTTGTTCCGGCGATGAGCGAAAAGCAGAAAGTTAAAGTTACGGACAACTGCATTCACCTCATTGAAGCTGCTAAACTCCTGAATATTCCGGTTGTTGTTACCGAGCAGTATCCCAAAGGTCTCGGCCCTACAATCAGTGATATTAAAGATGTACTTCCCGACTACGAGCCCCTTGAGAAAGTAACCTTTGACTGTTGCCGGGGAGAGGGCTTTCTTGAAAAAATGTCTTCCCTGAACAAAAGACAGATCATATTGACAGGAATGGAAACACACGTTTGTGTTCTGCAGACCTGCCTC
>JBDLIC010000119.1:0-11473 GCA_039715075.1 Nitrospirota bacterium | reverse complement strand
AACAAGAACGCCAAGGTCAATTGGCAATTCACTACAGAAGATGCTCGAATAAAGCTATCCAGGCTTTACCCGACACTTGAGAGTTGACACGACACTAGTATACTTCGTTGTATAATAAAAGACCGGCTTATGAAGCGACTACACTTATCATATTTCTTATCTGCAGTACTCATCACGGTTCTCTTAGCATTCTCTCACAACCTGATGGCAGCAGAGTTTGTCCCCGGTGAAGTCCTGATTAAATACAAAGAGACATCAAATGTAGAAATGATTAACGCCCTGCATTTACATATTGGTTCTGTAAAAAAGAAAGATTTTAAAAAAGTAAAAATTCAGCATGTAAAGCTTCATGAAGGAATGTCGGTTGAAGCAGCTGTTGAGTATTATCAGCAGGATCCGGATGTTGAATATGTTGAGCCTAACTATATTGTCCATGCAACTGCAACACCGGATGATCTTCACACCAACCTTTGGGGACTTAATAATACAGGACAGACAGGAGGAACTACTGACGCAGATATAGACGCCCCTGAGGCATGGGATACAGAAACAGGATCAACAGCAGATGTAATAATTGCTGTAATTGATACTGGAGTGGGTTATGACCATACTGATCTGAGCGGTAATATCTGGACAAACTCATCAGAGATTGGACCTGACTGCACTGACAGCACAGATAATAATGGGAATGGAATCATTGACGATTGCGCTGAATGTGGAAACGGAATAGATGATGATGGAAATGGATATATAGATGATTGTAAAGGATGGGACTTTTTTAATGACGATAATGATCCCATGGATTTTAAAGGCCACGGAACGCATGTCGCAGGAAAAATAGCAGCAGTAGGAAACAACAATACAGGTGTTACCGGTGTTATGTGGCAGGCCAAGATAATGCCGTTAAGATTTCTGGATATAGATGGATCAGGTTCAATATCAGATGCAATTTCCGCTATCACCTATGCTAAAGACAACGGAGCTCATATCATTAATAACAGCTGGGGAGGGGGAGGTTCTAGCCAGGCACTTAAGGATGCGATTGATACATCGGGTGCCATTGTAGTATGTGCTGCCGGCAATGGCGGGTCCGATGGTGTCGGTGATAACAATGACTCTGTTCCGTTCTATCCCGCAAGCTTTACAAGCACCAATATAATATCAGTTGCTGCAACAGACCATGATGATACCCTTGCAGGTTTCTCAAACTTTGGCGCTTCAAGTGTAGACCTGTCCGCACCGGGCGTAAGCACTTACAGCACCATCCCTGCGAGAGAAGAAATATTCTATGACAATTTTAACGACGGCAATATGTCCGGCTGGACAACAGGAGGAGCAAACAATACCTGGGGAGTCAGTAATAAAATCCTTATAGACAGTTCCGGCAATTATGCGAACAATACCGACTCCTGGGCCCGGACACCGGCCTTCAGTCTTTCAGGCAAAACAGGCTGCAACCTGAGATACTGGTTGAGCCGTGATTTATCAGACGATTCTCTCCACGTTCAGGCGTCCGATGACGGATCGAACTGGACATCCTTAACTTTGTACACCGGAACAAATACTGCTGAATTGACTGAAGACCTGACAGCTTACAATGAAGATGCGACTGTATATATTCGATTTAATTTAGTGACAGATGCCTCAAATACAGCAGATGGAGTATTTATCGACAATGTAAAGGTGACCTGTGACTCCAGTACTGAATATGGCTATTCAAGCGGCACTTCCATGGCAACGCCGCATGTTTCAGGAGTTGCAGGATTGATTCTTGCGTCAGATCTGTCTCTGACCGTCTGTCAGGTAAAAAACATGATCCTTGATAATGTGGATACAATATCATCGCCGTCTCTAAAGGTATGCAAAGGAGGCAGGTTAAATGCTTTTGATGCTCTAAATGCAACACCCGGGGTTGACGTATGTGATGACTCATGCGATCCGGTTAGCAGCAGCAGTGGCGGAGGCGGTGGCGGAGGCGGTGGCGGAGGCGGTGGCGGAGGCGGTGGTTGCTTTATAGCTACAGCCGCTTATGGGAGTGTACTGCATCCTTATGTTAAAGTTTTACGTGATTTCAGAGACAGGCATCTTTTAAATAACTCTTCTGGCAAGGCATTCGTTGCATTCTATTATAAATACTCTCCACCCATTGCTGATATCATTAGAGCAAGTGAGAGTTTAAGGTTTATGACGAGACTTCTTTTAGTCCCCCTTGTCATGTCCATAGTTTTTCCCTTTGAATCCCTGGGGATATTGCTTTCAATAACAGCGGTTTCAATATTGGTTTTGAGAAGGAAAAAGAGGGAGCCTGGCAGAGTTTAAAGCATCAAATGAACCGTCATTCCCGCATTCTGTTGAGCGGGAATCCAGTCTTTTCAGTTAACTCTGGATGCCCGATTAAAAATCTCGGGCATGACAAAACAAAAAAAAGCAGTTTATACACAGAAACTATTTACAGCATCTTCAATTCATCATCCAGCCCCATGGTTTACTTAAAAATCGTTTTCATCTAAAATTAACTAATGGATAAATCCTTATTTTTTCTTATAAACCAGGACATGCAGAACCCTGTCCTGGATTTTTTAATGCCCATAATTACCACTAAACCGTACATTTTATTTGCGGTCATAGCGGTCCCGGTCTTTATCAGGGAGTGGAAAAAAAGCCTTTTTGTTATTGTGTTATGCCTTATAGCACTAGGACTGGGAGACGGAAGCGCAAATTTTTTCAAGCACCTCTTTGAACGGTCAAGGCCCTGTCAGGCCCTTGAAGGAGTAAATATGCTTGTCGGCTGCGGCAAATCATTTTCAATGCCTTCAAGTCATGCAGTAAATGCCTTTTCAATTGCAGCTACGTATGCCCACTTCTTCAGGAAAACCGCTGTCCCGCTGCTCTTGTTTGCCGCCCTTGTTGCTTTCTCAAGGGTATATGTGGGTGTGCACTATCCGTCTGATGTTATTGCCGGCGCCTTTTGGGGTGGGGTCATATCTGCAATTATTCTCTTTGTTCACAGCTGGCTGTCAGAGAAATATGGCAATAGCTTCATTGCAAAAGTAGTATCTGAATGATTGAATAACCCGAAAAATGCAGATATTATTCATAATCTTAAAATTTACTTATCAGAAAGACAGGCAACAATAAATCCGGATACACGATCAGGACTGCCCGGTATGACTTCAGGCTATGTAGACAGGGATTGGACAAAACATCACTATACACGCTGGTACCGGGAGCATTGTGAAAGCGGGCCAAATGAACAAGAAAATATAAATCCACCTATTGAAGAAAATCCTTATCTTCCTGAGCAGCCGGATTCCAGTGTTTCACATTCAGCAGCACCTGTCGGGGAAAGTTCTGACCTGGAAAAAAAAGACACAGTTTCTGTATAGAATTTGAAGACTTGTCCCTTTTTATGGCCACCTGCAACAGGATAAAAATACAAAAACGCTGCTTCCTTACAGGTTAACCATGCATAATAAAACATAAACCTGTAAACCATAAAATTTTCCGGTATAATTGTATGGACTTTACCTGTCTTATTTTTTCGGTTATAGTTCTAATATAAACGTTTCTGACTTATTCAGAATTGCAAAATTTATTATGAAAGGATGATATTATGCTACATCTATTTAAATGGCTGATACCTCTTTCTTTAATTGCTGCAGCAATTAATTATGCAGCTGGAGTCTTTGGAATTGCAGATATGCTGGACAAATATGTTGTATGAGTCATTCTGGTAATCTGCATCCATGCTTTCTATCTCTGGAATTTTGATTCCGATGAAGCAGCGTTTGCATCTCAGTCAGATATTCTGGAAATCAAAGAGCACTTTCCTAAATTTAACAGTCTCCTCAGGAATGACCTCCTGGGAATTCAGGAAGAGATAACAAGGCTCAAGTTAATTGCACTCAGTCAGCCGACAACGGCGGAGAATATCAAAAATGATCTCAAGTCGGATCTCCATGAAATTCAGGAACAGATGAAACAGATAAAATCATATCTTATCAGTGAGTTAACAACAGGAGATGATATTAAACATGACATAAAGTCAGGACTTGATAAAGTGCGGGAGGAACTTGAACGGGTAAAATCAAATTCGGAGATACCGTTAACTCTGGATGAAACTATTATAAGTGAAATTAAGGGAGGCCTCCACAGCATCAGGGACGAGATCAGACAACTCAAATCAGATAGCGGCAGACAATTGATTTTAGATGATATGCGGACTAAGATAAAGACTGAACTTCATGGCATTAATGAACAGCTTGAACAGGCAAAATCAGATGCAGGCAAACAGGTAACTTTAGGAGATGATATCAAAAATGAGCTCAAGGCAGAACTTCATAACATTCAGGAACAAATAAGGCAGATAAAATTCAGCGCAGGCCTTCGCATTCAAAAACAATATTTTAAAACCGGTTCCTGCAGGGTAACATTCAGATTCCCTAAAGAGGCCGCGCCTTATGCAAAAACAGTTGCAGTTATAGGCGATTTTAATGATTGGGATAAAAGAGGTTTATTAATGAAAAGGGCTGAAAGTGGAGATTTCATGTTAACAATGGATTTAAAATCCGGCGGAGAGTACAGATTTAAATACCTTATTGATGACACCCGCTGGGAGAATGACCGGAACGCAGACAAGTATCTTGCCAGTGCTCATGGACAAAAAGATTCAGTCGTGGTCGTTTGAAAGTCTAGTTATTTTTATAATCTTCAGGATTAAGCTTGTGTTTTTTCAGTAGATTGTAGAAATCAGCACGGTATCTTCCTGCAAGCTCGGATCCCCTGCTGACATTGCCCTTTGTCAGCTCCATAAGATAACTGATATAACTCTTTTCAAAAGCGCTTTTTACCTCTGTAAGAGATCTTACCGGTTCAGGAGCAAGATCGCTTGCCGGGAGAATCAGAAATAACATGGATCCTGTAAAAAAGATCCTTACGGACATATTCCCTTAAAATAGATATCAAGTTTGAATAAGCAGTACGGTTTTACTTATAGTAAATTGTAAGTCATTTTTATTCTCATGGCAATTGCAAACAAAACATTTATTAAATAATAACGTAAAAAGAAAACATGAAACTTACATCCAGTTACGACATAATTATAATCGGCGCCGGACATGCAGGCTGTGAAGCAGCGCTTGCAGCAGCCAGGATGGGCCTGCAAACAGCGATTTTCACCATGAGCCTCGACACGATCGGACAGATGTCATGCAACCCTGCAGTCGGCGGACTTGCAAAAAGCCACCTTGTCAAAGAAATCGATGCCCTTGGCGGTGAAATGGCGAAGGTTACTGACAAAGCCGGAATACAGTTCAAGGTGCTCAATAAAAGTAAAGGGCCAGCTGTCTGGGCAACAAGGGTACAGGCTGACCGTGCGCTCTACAGAAAACATATGAGGCAGTCCCTGGAGGCGCAGGAAGGCCTCGATATCAAACAGGAACGTATAGAGGAAATTCTTGTAGAAAAAAAGCGTGTTTGCGGCGTTAGGACCACAGATACTATTTATAAAACAAAGGCGTTAATAATAGCGACCGGCACATTTCTGGACGGACTGATTCACATTGGCCTCAAAAATTATCCTGCCGGCAGAATGGGTGAGCCGCCTTCAATAAACCTTTCAAAAAGCCTTGCTGCTCTGGGCCTTAATATCGGCCGTCTTAAAACGGGAACTCCGCCCAGGCTTGATAAAAACAGCATAGATTTTTCTGTAACCGAGGTTCAGGACGGAGACATGCCTCCGCCCCCGATGTCATTATTTACAAAAGCGATAACAAACCCTCAGCTCCCCTGTTATATGACATATACCAATGAAAATACACATAAAATAATCCGGAGCAATTTAAAGCATTCCCCCCTCTATAGCGGGATCATTACCGGAATCGGGCCGAGATACTGCCCTTCTATAGAAGACAAAGTAGTAAGGTTTAAGGATAAATCCAGGCACCAGGTATTTCTTGAACCTGAGGGAATAGATAATGATGAGTATTATGCCAACGGTATTTCAACTAGCCTCTCCCATGAAGTGCAGATAAAAATGGTAAGGAGCATTAAGGGGCTTGAGAATGTAAAGATAAACAAACCGGGGTACGCGATCGAGTATGATTTTGTTTTTCCTACCCAGCTGAAGCCAACCCTCGAAACAAAACTGATCAGCGGCCTTTACCACGCCGGACAGATTAACGGAACATCAGGATATGAGGAAGCTGCTGCCCAGGGCCTGGTCGCCGGGATCAATACTGCACTTAAGCTCAGGAAAAAAGAACCTTTCATCCTCGGCAGGCATGAAGCATATATCGGCGTACTGATAGACGACCTTGTGACAAAGGGGACAAGGGAGCCGTACAGGATGTTTACTTCAAGGGCGGAGTACAGGCTCCTGCTGCGACAGGACAACGCAGATCTGCGCCTCATGGAAAAGGGCTATAATATGGGACTCATCAATAAAAAACAGTTCACCGCCTTTACCCGCAAAAAAAGGGAAGTTAAAAAAGAGCTTAAAAGAATTAAGTCAACACGTGTCAAACCAAAGGCAATTAACCATGTGCTGAAAAAACTCGGGACCTCTCCAATAAAAGAAGATGCAACCCTTTACCAGCTCCTTAAAAGGCCTGAAGTCACGTATTCAGATATCGCAGATGCTTCTTCGGGCGGAAACGGAATAACACCTGATATTATCAATCAGGTCGAAATCCAGACAAAATATAAAGGTTATATTAAACGGCAGGCTGAGCAGGCTGAAAAATTCAAGAAAATCGAGGAAAAGATTATACCTGAAGGTTTTCAATACAAAGGCATCAATGGCCTTTCAACCGAAATTGTAGAGAAACTTGAAGATGTAAGACCCCTTAATCTTGGCCAGGCGAGCAGGATCCCGGGTGTGACACCGGCAGCTATCTCGCTTTTAATGATCGCGGTGGAGAGGGAAAGAAGAAAATAAAAAACAGCGGGCCATAAAAAAGACAAAAAAAACCGGCATCCATATTCAAAATGGATGCCGGTTTTCTTATTCTGTTCTTAGTGCTCGTATTTTAAAGGAAAGTGCTTGTGTGTTTTCTCAAGCCTGTCCTTGATCTCAAATTTATACTTGGCATCAACCTTTTCAGTGAAAGGGCTGTCGCCTCCGTGGCATTCCATGCAGTTATTATTTTCTACGGTCGGAACTAAAAGTCCTGCAGCTACAACTTCAGCCAACTTGAATTTCTTGTTTTTCTTCATTATTGCTTTGAAGTCACCGCCGGCTCCATGACAGGATTCACACTGAACATTTGCTAATTTCGGGGTCTTTTCCATACTTACGAATCCACCCTCTTTTCCATAGCCTGTTGTATGACATCTCAGGCAGTCAGCGTCAGCTGTATAATCTTTGTCTTCCAGACCGGCTGCTTTCTTCTCTGCTACCTTAACTCCGGCTTTCAGGTTCTCAAAACTGGTTGCCATTGTTGTCTTCTTCCATGCCTTGTACTGCTTCATATGACATGCCTTGCATTTCTTCGCTCCAATATACTTTGCTGCATCGGCGTTTGTCACGGCAAATACTGCCATAACAAACATGATCGAAACAAGTCCTATCATTAACTTTTTCAAACTGTTACCTCCTTTTATTGGGTTTTGAAAAAAATACTTAGTAAAGCAGGGAATATTATAGCAGGAACACCTCCGCATTTGTCAAAAGTTATTTTAATTTTATTATTAATGATAACTATGAAGAAGTTATGAATTGTAAAAAAACAGTTGGTTACCAATAAATGGCGGAGGAGGTAGGATTCGAACCCACGGATCTTTCGATCTACGGTTTTCAAGACCGTCGCCTTCGACCACTCGGCCACTCCTCCGTAAAAAAAGACTTAAGAGTCATGAGTTATGAGTAAAAAACCCAGGCATCACTTCACTTAACTCTTAACTCTTAACTCTTAACTCCTGACTCATAACTCTTAATAATCCTGTCTGTTCCCATATAATGCTTGAGGGCTTCGGGTATTATAACAGAACCGTCTTCCTGTTGAAAGTTCTCAAGTATTGCGGCAAGTGTACGCCCGATGGCGAGACCTGAACCATTTAAGGTATGAACAAATTCCGTGCCTTTTTTGCCCTGTTTCTTAAACCTTATGCCTGCCCTGCGCGCCTGAAAATCAGCAAAGTTGGAGCAAGAGGATATTTCACGGAATTTTCCCTGCGCCGGGAACCAGACCTCAAGATCATATGTCTTGGCAGCAGAAAAACCGATGTCCCCTGTACAGAGACAGACAACGCGGTAATGCAGGCCCAGCCTCTTTAGAACTTCCTCTGCATTTGCTGTCAGAGATTCAAGCTCTTCATATGAACCTTCAGGCCTGACAAATTTGACCATCTCAACTTTATTAAACTGGTGCTGTCTTATCAGCCCCCGCGTATCTTTGCCGTAGGACCCGGCCTCTCTCCTGAAGCAGGGGGTAAATGCCGTATATTTTATCGGCAGCTCATCTTCATTCAGAATCTCCTCACGGTGAATATTGGTAACCGGTACCTCGGCTGTTGGTATCAGCAGTAAACCCTTTGAATCCTCTGTCAGTTTAAAGAGGTCCTCTTCGAATTTAGGGAGCTGACCTGTCCCGGTCATGCACTCTCTGTTTACCAGAATGGGAGGAAGTACTTCTGTATAGCCGTGCTCTTTTGTATGCAGATTCAGCATGAAATTCATCAGCGACCTCTCGAGTCTCGCACCCGCCCCTTTATTTATCACAAACCTTGCTCCGGCAATCTTGCCTGCCCTCTCAAAATCCAGAATTCCGAGGTCCTCTCCTATGTCCCAGTGATTTTTGGGCTCAAAGGAAAATTCAGGTTTTTCACCCCAGGTCCTTATTTCCTTGTTCTGCGTTTCATCTTTCCCTTCAGGGACAGATTCATGCGGGATATTGGGGATCAGCAACAGCTCCTGCCGGGCGAAATCTTCCAGCTCTCTCAGCTTTTCTTCTTTACCGGAAATTTCATCTGATATGAGCTTGGCTTCAGAGAGTATTCCGGCGGTATCTCCGCCTTCCTTTTTCAGTTTTCCGATTTCCTGTGAAATAGTATTTCTCCGCTGCCTCTGCACTTCAACAACCTGCAGCAGATCTCTTCGCTCATTCTCTATTTTCAGAAACCTGTCAAGTATCCCGGTTTTTTCATTTCGTTTTTTAAGGGCATCTGCTATCTTATCCGTCTCTTCTCTAACAAGCTTTATATCAAGCATGGGTCTCCTTGAGGTAAGGGTCTGAGCGCAAAAAACACCAGGTTATTTCTGACCCTTACCTAACCTTTCAAATTTTCACCATATATAAGGTAAGTCAAATACAATTAAAAATCAACAGACTTTTTGAAAACAAGCTATACGTTATATGCAGCT
Source organism: Nitrospirota bacterium (assembly GCA_039715075.1). Classification (GTDB taxonomy): domain Bacteria; phylum Nitrospirota; class Thermodesulfovibrionia; order UBA6902; family UBA6902; genus JBDLIC01. The sequence continues at coordinate 2,112 of JBDLIC010000119.1, read as the reverse complement.
TTAAGTGAAACTCCCCGCCTACAAGGTGGGGAGTTTCACTTTAACTTCTTCAACAAATCATCCCAATCTTTTATTAATACTGAATCTTCCGTTTCCTGAAAGCTGAACCTTCTTTTAATGTCCGAAGTTTCCGAGAGCATCTCCGGAGAACCGATTATTGCGTACATATTTATTTCACGCTCTTTTATATCAGTAATCATTGCCGGCCCTTCCCATTTAAGCACTGCTGAAGCAGGGAATTCATGCTCTGTGAGCCACTTTCGCGATTCCTGAACTCCAAATAAAGTTGTCAGATAAATGATTCTGTAATTTTTGATAAGTTTCTGAAGGGTCTTCTTTGCTTCAGCTGAAGGCTTGAGCGTAATAATTTGTTCAAAGAGAGTGTTTTCAATTTCGATTAAAATTACTCTGTCATTTCTGGCAGCGGCTACAAGAACTCCCTCGCCGGTTTCATTTTCTGAGCTGACCTTCAAATTATATATTCCCGGTGAAGCAAATGTATGTTTATAAAACGCATAACCGTCGCCGCCGCTCAGGACAGTTCCAATATGCTTATCATTCACATAAAATTCGGTAAGCCTGCCGCCCTGCGGAAAGAACCTCCCTTTTGTGAGTGCCTTTAATTTTATAGATGTACCGGGAGAAACAACATCGTCGAAAACCATAACTCCGGCGCGGGCAATTTCAGAAGCAGCAACCAGGGACAGAACGAGGAGGGCAACAATAATGAAAAAAGATTTATGTTCTTTATTCATCATAAGGTAAATGCACCGGGAACAATCAGCAATGAACAATGAAAGGTCTTCCCGTTATTTGCGGCACGGATAATTATTCATTCAACGTTTACGTTTAGAGTTATACAATTTAATTGTATTGTAATACATATCTCTCTGAACAGCTTTAAAACCTGTTCCCTTGATCGCATTTATAATATCATCGATGGTCACCCTGAATTTTACCCCTGCAGCGGCAACAACATTCTCTTCCAGCATGGTTGAGCCGAAGTCATTAGCTCCGAATCTCAGGGCCACCTGCGCCATCTTAAGCCCCTGAGTAACCCACGAAGCCTGAATATTGAGAACATTGTCAAGATAAACTCTCGAGAGGGCAAGGATTCTTAAATATTCAACGCCGGTAGCAGGATGGGTCCTAGAGTCAGGAGTTAAGAGTTTAGAGTTAGGATTTCTTCCAGAGCCTTTCGCTCTTAACTCTTGACTCTTAACTCCTAACTCTGTATTAAGTGGCTGAAAACTCCATGGGATAAACGCCGTAAAGCCACCGGTCCTGTCCTGCAGCCTGCGAATAGAATCAAGGTGCTCGATAATATCTTCCGGCTCCTCAACACTCCCGAACATCATAGTCGCAGTTGTCCTCATACCAATCTTGTGTGCCTCTTCCATGACCTTGAGCCACTGTTTCGATCCGATTTTTTTGGGACTTACTATTTCACGGACCCTGTCAGACAGTATCTCCGCTCCTCCGCCGGGGACCGAATCCAGGCCTGCTTCCTGCAGTTTCAGCAAGGCCTTTTTAATGGATATCCCGGCTGTCTCGGCAATATACGTGATTTCCGGAGGAGAAAAACCATGCACATGGATCTGAAATTTTTCCTTTATTGATTTCAGAAGGTCAATGTAGTAATCAAGGCCAAGGTCAGGATGAAGCCCTCCCTGCATCAGGATCTGCGTCCCCCCGCATGCAATGGTCTCCTTTATTTTATTGAAAAGTTTTCTTTTACTGAGAACATAGGCCTCGGGATCATTAACGTCCCTGTAAAAGGCACAGAACCTGCATTTGTTTATGCAGACATTTGTGTAATTAATATTGCGATCGATAATAAAACTCACATTCCCTTTGGGATGAAGTTTTTTCCTGAAGTTATCAGCCATCATGCCGAGGCCGAGCAGGTCCGCGTCTTTAAGGAGCAGCAAGGCGTCTTTTTTTGTGAGGCGTGAATGCGCCTGTTTTAATGCACTTTTCATAGTTTATTATTTTATACTCTTTGCACAAATTATGTAATTCATTGATAATAAAAGATTTCTCCTTGCAGTCGAAATGACACTTACGCCCATTTCAAACGTTGCAAGAAGCAGATAGTTTATATAGCTAGTG
>JBDLIC010000118.1:0-11506 GCA_039715075.1 Nitrospirota bacterium | reverse complement strand
TCAATCGCAATTGTAGCGATAATTCAGTATGACACTCCATGTCATAGTAGATGCTGTACAATAAGGGTAAAAAATAACCAACTCGATTCCTCATTAGCAGGGTTCCAGCATTACAAAGGAGACGAAATCCGGGGAAAAATAAAAACCGGCGATCAGGGGAAAGACAAAATCGGATACCTTCCCAGAGAACATAATTCACCAATTGTCCAGATGATGGACAAGGGGATAAATCAGTTCAAAGATACAACGTCTGAACAAAACAAATATTTCCGGAGAGAAAGTCGGGATAAGTATTGAGATGATAGTTTGAGGAGTCAAGAGTGAAAAGTTAGGGAGTTGGTGGGATAAAACAACATTCTTATAAAAAAATGAAACGGTTTTAATCGGTATTTGGCATAATATGGGCATTCATTATTGAGGGGAACAAATGGGATTGAGGTAATCAATTCATGGAAACATATTTTAAATATTGGGAAAATCTCTACTAGAAAACTGAATAACGGAAACACAACATACTGTTTCTAAGGGGGGGACATATGGAAACAATAGTGCCGGTAGAAGTAATTGAAAGAAAAATTCTGCTTGTAAGATGGGGAAAGTACTGCTAGACAGCGATCTTGCGCAGCTTTATGGAGTACGACTTTTAATCTTAACGAAGCCGTAAATAGAAACAATGAGCGTTTTCCTTCAGCATTATTCGCAACCTTGTAAGTGAAGCCAACAGTATTACTCCGATGGGGATAGCTGCTCTGGCCTTATTAATTGCTTTGTCAGTTATATGGTTAAAACGGGAGAAAGATTGAGCAGGGATATCTATTTGCATTATTGGGGAAAAGCATCGGAAGATGGCAGTTATCATTTATTACCATATCACTGTCTGGATGTGGCGGCGGTTGGCTATTCCCTTTTAGATACTAGCAAGTCTTTAAATCAACGGCTATCAAGAGAATTAGAGGTTCCCCCTTCATGGCTGCAAAGATGGTTTGCTTTCTGCTTGAGTCTTCATGATATAGGAAAGTTTGCAACAGCTTTCCAGGGCCAGGTAACAAACTTATCTGATAAGCTCGTTCCTTCCAATAGTAAAATGCCATATACAGAAAGCCATGATACTCTCGGATTTATTCTGTGGCAGAAAGTACTGGAGAGTAGATGGTTGAACGAAGGAGGTCTAGGCTCTGAACCAGCAAATTCAGACTTGAGAAAGATACTGAGAGCTGTTACTCCGTGGATAGAAGTTGTTACAGGTCATCATGGCGTCCCGCCTAAAAAAGAAGTGGCTACAATTCTACATGTGAATTTCTTTACTGAGCATGATGAGCAGGCTGCATGGTTGTTCTGTAAAAAGATGGTCGAATTATTTTTATCGGATATTGACCTTGAGATACTAGTGAGAAGAGACTTTAAAAAGAGATTTAAACTGGTTTCATGGCAGCTTTCCGGACTTGTTGTGTTTTCAGACTGGATTGGTTCAGGTTTGGAAAAATCAGAGTATCAGTCAGATGAAATGGCTTTGGAAACATATTGGCATCAAGATGCCTTACCTCTCAGCGTCAGAATTCTTGAAAAGGTGAATCTCACCCCTTCAAGAGTAAGCAGCTTTGTTAATATTCGGAGTCTTTTCCCGTTTGTAGAAAAATTAACACCTTTGCAACAATGGGCGGAGACTGTGACGATCAGTGATGCCGTACAGTTATTTATCCTTGAAGATGTGACCGGCGCGGGAAAGACCGAGGCCGCTCTTGGATTGGCACACCGGCTGATGTCGAGGGGCGTTGCAGACGGAATTTATGTAGCTTTGCCCACAATGGCAACTGCTAATGCCATGTATGAAAGAGTAGGAGAAGCATACCGGAAACTGTACGCAGATGATGTTAAACCTTCTCTGGTTTTGGCGCATGGTGCCAGTAAATTGTCTAAAAACTTTAGAGAATCAGTAGGAGTACATGAAAATAGCAGAGCAGAGACAGACTACGATAAAGATGAAATGTCAGCCAGTGCATATTGCAATGCATGGCTTGCAGACAGCCGGAAAAAAGCATTGCTGGCAGAGGTCGGTGTAGGCACTCTGGATCAGGCGCTGTTAGGTGTTCTGCCTGCAAGACATCAGTCGTTACGCCTGCTTGGACTGGCCCGGAAAATCCTGATTGTTGATGAAGTCCACTCCTATGATCCATACATGAATCAACTGTTGCAGACCCTGATTGAGGCCCATGCCCATCAGGGGGGAAGCGTCATACTTCTTTCTGCTACATTGCCGCAGAAGATGAGGGAAAATTATATTAATGCTTTTTGTGCCGGAGCAGGCCTTGAGCCTCCTGCACTTAATGCTGAACCGTCCTATCCACTTGCAACTCATGTGCCTTCACAGGACAAATGTGAAACACCCTTGCAAACACGCCGGGAGGTTGCTCGCGATGTGGATATATCACTTCTAACGGAAGAAGAACAGGTTCTTGAAATAATCCGGAATGCTATGGAAAAAGGGCAGTGCGTTTGCTGGGTGCGTAACACAGTAGGTGATGCCCGCAAGGCCTATGACCAACTCCATATACAGTCATGGAGTGATAAAACTAAACTTGGTCTATTTCATAGTCGATTTGCCATGATTGATCGTCAGCGTATTGAGAATGAGACACTCGATTTTTTTGGTATTACGGACTCTTCTTCAGAAAAGCGGAAGGGGCGTATTTTAATCGCAACTCAGGTTGTTGAACAGTCTCTGGACCTTGATTTTGATGTTATGATTTCTGATCTTGCCCCTATGGATCTTCTTATCCAGCGTGCAGGTCGATTACACCGGCACATTCGTGATACTGATGGTTCACTGCTTTCTCAAAAAGGAGAGACTGACAAGCGTGGAAAGCCTGTTTTGTACGTTTTGGGGCCGGAATGGACAGATTCTCCGAAAGCAGACTGGCTCAAGGACAAACTGCCAGGTACTCAGGCAGTGTACAGGCATTTAGGTCAAATGTGGCTGACCCAGAAGTGTTTGATTAAAACCGGGGCAATCAGGATGCCGTCAGGTGCGAGACGATTGATAGATGACGTATATGGAGATCGTGAGTCTGAAATTCCGGAAGAACTGCTTTCAAAGTCCTTGGATGCTGAAGGTGATGCATTCGGCAAAATCGGTCTTGCACGTTTGAATGCTCTGGATTTGGCAAAGGGCTATACATGGTCGAGTGCTGAAAGCAGTGGAGGTTGGGCTGACGAGACCCGCATTCCAACCCGGTTATCAAATAAAACCATTACCGTTGCGCTGGCAAAAGTTAGCAGCGGCAAACTTGTACCATATGCTGATGTCCCAAACTTTATATGGGAGCAAAGCATGATCCAGTTGCCTGAAAACGAATGGAAGAAAGTTCGGGAGAAAATCAGTACTGACTTGCTAAATGATATCGAAAAGCTTAAAAAAGATGTTCGGGGCTTAAAGTGGGTAGAAGTATTGCCCTTGACTGAAGAAATTAAACCCTATTATGACCCATACATGGGCTGGGGGCTTAACAAGGAGGACGTGAATGAATCTGATTAAAGATAAATGGTTGCCTGTAGTTAGGGCGAGTGGAAATGAAGATCTAATTGCACCTTGGCAGATCGCTGAAAAAAGTGATCCGGTATTAGAACTTAAAGCACCAAGGCCGGACTTCCAGGGCGCGCTGTACCAGTTTCTCATTGGCCTGCTTCAAACCTGCTTTGCTCCCGACGATCAAGATGAGTGGATTGAATACTGGGAGGAGATGCCTGATGCTGATAAACTGAACACCAGCTTTATGAATATAGCCTCGGCTTTCGAGTTGGATATTACGAATGGGCCTGCTTTTATGCAGGATTTCAACTTAGAGACGGTAGAGGAAAAAGCGATCGCTGCATTACTGATAGAATCTCCCGGCGGAAAAACACTTAAAGATAATTTAGACCACTTTATCAAACGCGATACTATTAATAATCTGTGCTATAGTTGCGCTGCTACAGCTCTTTTTACTCTTCAAATCAATGCTCCTTCAGGTGGTGTTGGGCACCGTGTGAGTTTAAGGGGCGGAGGTCCTATTACGACATTAGTTAGACCTGCACAGGCATCTACTTTGTGGCAGAAACTTTGGTTAAATGTTTTAGACGCTGAAGCTTTTACAGAAAGTGTCTCATCCTCATCATCAGATGTATTCCCATGGGTGGCTCAAACGCGAACCTCAGAGAGAAAAGGTTCAGAAACAAGACCTGCTGATGTTCATAAGCTACAGATTTTCTGGAGTATGCCGCGACGAGTCCGCCTAAGATTTGATACTGAAATAAAGGGTGATTGTGACATGTGCAGGGCAAAAAACAAGCAGCTTGTTACAAAGTATTCGACTCAGAATTATGGAGTCAACTATGAAGGTGAATGGATACATACCCTGACGCCATATCGCTTTGATAGTAAAAAAGAAAAACCTCCTATCTCACTAAAGGGACAGAGAGGAGGATTAGGATATCAGCACTGGCTCGGATTGGTAATGAACGACCCGGCAAAAGGAAACTTGGCAGCTAAGGTAGTCAGGAACTATTTGGAAGATAGAGCGAGGGACATTAGCGAGTCGTACCTGCCGGTTCTGTGGGCATTTGGATATGACATGGATAACATGAAGGCGCGTTGCTGGTATGACCATACTTTGCCTTTATTTAAATTAGACAAGGATCAGCAGAATAACATGACGGGCTGGGTGAGTGAATTAATTGAATCTGCGAGAGATACTGCTGAAGCTCTGAGGTCGCAAGTCAAAGCAGCGTGGTTTCGACGACCTAAAGACAGTAAGGGAGATATGAGTGTTGTTTCAAGTTCGTTTTGGCGACAAAGTGAGAATATGTTTTATAAACTTCTTGAGAGATTGTCTCAATTACCAGAGACTCAGCGTCAAGTACCGACTGAATTATATGATCAGTGGGTAAAATCTGTCCGTTCTTTAGCATACAGGTTGTTTGACGAGTGGGCCTTAGAATCACCAGCTGACGACCTTGACATGAAACGTGTAACAGCAGCAAGGCGAGAACTTAAAAAACAGATCAATACCAGTAAAACAATGAAGAGCTTAACAAATAAAGCAAAACCATAAAAGGAGGGCGAATAATCGTGAATTATATTTACCTCAAAGATGATGACGAACGCCAAAGTTTGCTGGCTTGGTGGCACTCATTAAATGAGAAGCGTGGAGACAGGGCCCGTCTTCGGCGTGCAGAAACTCCAGATGATGTGCTCTTAAGTGAACCGTTTTTTCACTTTCTTCAAAGAATGCCGGACGATTGGGCAACTCGATATAGATTAGAGTCGTCGGCATTGGTGGCAGCTACCCTTGCTCATGTAAAGATTCCGCAAGATGACAAATCCTTTGCAACACAGTTGGGAACTCGCAAAGAGGGAACTGACAAGCCGAAAATGAGTGAACTGCGTTTTGAACAGCTTCAAAAAAGTCGCAACCCCGAAGAGTTCTTCAGGCGTTTGCGTCGTGCAGTTCATCTTCTCAATGGGACAGTGAATGTATTATCGCTGTCTGACAGCATTCTTCACTGGATGAAGGAATACCAATATGGGGTTGACCGGACACCTGTGAAGCGGCTGGCTGTATCATGGGCCAGTGACTACTATGAAAAATTACCAAAATCTTAATCTGTTATAAAAGGAGGAATAAAATTATGGAACGCTTTATCCAGCTTCACCTTCTGACTTCTTACCCGCCTGCAAACCTCAATCGTGATGACCTTGGCAGGCCTAAGACTGCAAAAATGGGTGGTGTTGACCGCCTTCGTGTTTCATCTCAGAGTTTAAAAAGAGCCTGGAGAACTTCTTCAATCTTTGAGCAGGCATTGTCAGGGCATATCGGGTCTCGCACAAAGGAAATGGGGTTGAAAATATACGATCAATTGAAAGAAAAGGGAATTGATCATAAGCAAGCTCTTGAGTGGTCAAAGCCTATTGCAGGAGTATTTGGCAAACTTAAAACACTTTCCAAAAAAGATAAAGACGAATTGAAAAAGCTAAGCAAGGAGGAGCGTGAAAAGAAAGAGTTAGTTGAGCTGGAAATAGGGCAGTTAGCATTTATAGATATTGAAGAAGAGCGCGCAATTACTGCGCTGTTAGACACAATTGCCAAGAGGAAGAAGGGTGCGGACAGTGATGAGTTGAACTTGTTACGAAAAAAGGTGAGTGCTGTTGATATTGCTCTTTTTGGACGTATGCTTGCCTCTGCTCCCGCCTATAATGTTGAAGCTGCCTGTCAGGTGGCCCATTCAATTAGCGTACATCCGATAGCAATAGAAGATGATTATTTTACAGCTGTTGATGATCTTAACGATGGAAACGATGATGCAGGGGCTGCCCATATCGGGGAAACCGGGTTCGCTGCCGGACTTTTTTATTCCTATATATGCATCAATAATGAATTGCTTATTAATAACCTTAGTGGTGATGAGTCTTTAGCAAACAGGGCAATATCAGCTCTTGTTGAAGCGGCTCTAAAAGTGGCCCCTGAAGGGAAGCAGAACAGTTTTGCCTCGCGTGCATATGCCAGCTACTTGTTAGCTGAAAAAGGGGATCAGCAGCCAAGGTCTTTATCTGTAGCTTTTCTTAAGCCCATTACAGGTCATGAAAACTACGATTATTGCAAAGATGCTGTTACAGCTCTGGAGAGTCAAATGGAGAACATGGACAAGGTATATGGTCCATGTGCGGACAGGCGGTATCCCATAAATGCATCTACAGGTGATGGTTCCTTTGATGATTTAATGAATTTTGTGACTGAATAGGGGGGGATCATGGACTATTTATTATTTCAACTTTATGGCCCCTTGGCAAGCTGGGGAGAGATCGCGGTGGGTGAATCCCGCCATACGGCTGTTTATCCCAGTAAATCGGCATTGCTTGGTCTATTGGCTGCTTCTCTCGGAATAAGACGTGACGAGGAACAAAAGCAACAGGCCCTGGCAGAGGGGTATCAGTTTGCAGTTAAGGTTCTCAGTACCGGGCAGTTATTGCGTGATTATCATACTGTCCAGGTGCCTGACTCGACCGGCTCAGTCTGTTACCGTACACGACGTGATGAACTTATAATTGGAAGGTCACGTCTTGGGACAATTCTTTCCAGTCGTGAATACCGATGTGATGCTTTTTCACTTGTTGCAGTAAAGCCATTGGAGGCAGTGCCATATACATTAGCTAAGCTTGCGGAACATTTACGTGAACCCAGGTTCCATCTGTACCTTGGGCGTAAATCCTGCCCTCTGGCTGTACCGCTGAATCCCCGTATCAAAACTGGCAATAGTTTCGGGAGGGTGCTTGATGAGTATTCTTTCGGAGCACTCTATCTGTCGGACTCTACAATGAAGGAGGTAGAAAAAGAACTTGCCGGGGGCATAACTAACAGTCAGTTAATTGAAAATAGCCAAATAGTTTCAAACTTTTCAAAAGAAGACAAACGATGGCTTTCCACAGGCCGGGAGCCAGTGAGATATTACTGGGAAGGAGATGATGCTGACTTGAAACCTCAACAGGTGCTGACGCGTCATGACCAACCTTTATCACGTAGCCGCTGGCAGTTTGTACAAAGACAGGAAAATCTGTACATAAAGGAGAAGCAATAATGTATTTTTCGCAAGTCAGAATCAGGCCGAATATTCAGCAGTCTCCTCATTTAAGTCGACTGATCCAAGGGAATACCTATGGTATACATCAACTGTTATGGGATTTATTTCCTGGACAAAAAGAAAGATCATTTTTATACAGGGAAGAAATAGCCAGAGAACAGCTCGGAGTTAAAGTCGGTGTTAAGGGTGAACCGATTTATTATATTGTTTCCGAGGAAAGACCGACGGCTAATAGTCCGCTGTTTGAAATTAACAGCAAATTGTATGCGCCGAAACTTCAGGCGGAGGAGCAGTTAGCCTTTAAACTGAGAGCTAATCCTGTAATAACCAGGAAGCGTGAAGGCAGGAAAAATTCAATGCGCCATGATGTAATAATCGATTCACAGCGTAGCCTGCTTCTTGAATTATCTTCAATGTTGGGACTATCCGGTGTTGGCAAAAAGTCCGACTTGAAAGACAACGTCTTGCAAGCGATGAATTTATCTGACAATCAACTGGTCCGTGATAAATTACAGAATGTAATAAATAAAAATGAACGGTTTAAAAACATACTTCCTCGCAAGTATGAACTTAATGTTCTCATGGATTTAGCCTTAAAATCAGTTGTAGACAAAAGTCTTGAGGACTGGCTTGTAAATAAGGGCAATAAGATCGGATTTGAATTAGTTCGTGATGAAAAAAGAGACCGACGGAAATTTCAGGCTGAAAGCTATCGTTGGCATAGTTTACCCATAAAGGGGAAGACAGCCGGTTTCAGTTCGGTGGATTTTGAGGGGCAGCTCAGGATAACTGGGCCTGATGTGTTTACAAAAATGCTTTTTGGCGGCATTGGTCCAGCGAAGGCCTTTGGCTGTGGGCTTATGATGGTAAGGCGGGTATGAAGAAATATAAAGAGAAAGGGGACAATATGGAAACAAATATCGTAGTTTTTCGAGGTAAAGAAATCAGGAAGATCATTCATAATGACGAATGGTGGTTTTCAATCGTCGATATATGTACTGTGCTTACAGCGAGTGCAGATTCAGGAGCATACTGGAGAAAATTGAAACAACGGCTCAAAGAGGAAGGAAGCGAAGTCGTGACATTTTGTCACGGGTTGAAGTTGACTGCGACAGACGGTAAGTTGAGAGAGACCGATTGCGCTAATACAGGGGGCATCTTCCGTATTATCCAGTCAATCCCATCCCCCAAGGCCGAGCCTTTCAAACGCTGGCTGGCAAAGGTAGGTTATGAGCGGGTGCAGGAGATTGAAGACCCTGAACTCGGTACGAAAAGGACAAGAGCCTTATACAAAGCCAAAGGCTATTCCGATGACTGGATAGAAAAGCGTATGCGCGGCATTGCCATTCGGGAAGAGCTTACAGATGAGTGGAAGAAGCGGGAGGTTAAGGAGAAAAAGGAATATGAGATTCTTACTGCGGAGATTGCGAAGGCAGCATTCGGTGTAACTCCAAATCAGCATAAGAGTATAAAAGGATTGAAACGCCAGAACCTCAGGGACCACATGAATGATCTCGAGTTGATATTTTCAATGCTCGGAGAAGCTGCAACTACTGAAATTACACGTGTTGATGATGCTCAAGGATTTCATCAGAGTAAGAAGTCGGCCCGCAAAGGTGGAGATGTGGCGGGCACAGCGCGCAAAGACCTGGAAAAGAAGACTGGTAAACGGGTTGTATCCGATGAGAATTATCTCACAACTCCCGAGAGCAAGAAAAGGCTGAAAAGGAAATAAATGATTTCAGAACTGATACGCTTATCATCTAAATTGCTTTCGATATTACTTAAGGCGTTACCATTCAGTCCTGACCGGATATTTATTAATATGCGGATCAGGCGTGAGGATAACCAGACTTCCTGCAATGGCCTGGCAGATGAGAATTCTGTCAAAGGGGTCTTTGTGATAATCAGGAAGACGGGAAAGCTGCAGTACCGCGTCTTCATTCAGCGGCAGGGAATCTATCTCGTGACGGGTCCGCCATTTTTTAATAAATTCGTGGGGTGGATCAGGCAGCGGAAGTTTGCCCAATCTGTGCTTAACGATAATTTCCCATGCAGAAGCAGCGCTCAGGAAGACTTCATTGGCCGGATCGGAAAAGAGACTACGCGCATTGTCGGAAAGATCAGAACTGCCGGACACGACCCACAGAAAAGTGCAGGTATCCAGAAGAATGTTCACTACTGCTCACCCTGGAATTGGGCGAGTGTTTCTTCCGGCAGATCTTCAAAAAATGACGTTGGTACTTTGAATTTGCCTTTTGCCAGACCTATGGGGCGTGGGTTGTCCTTGCGGGTTGCAAGTGGTTTGATCTCGGCAATCGGCTGGTTTCGCTTGCATAATAAAATGGTTTCGCCATGCTCTACTTCTTCAAGATATCGGGAGAGATGGGTCTTGGCTTCATGAATGTTTAGCTTTATCATGATTATATTGTAAACTAATTAGTAAACTAAGTAAAGAACTTTTTTTGTAAAGGATATTATATGAACGAACCAATTCTTCCACCATTAAAGCCGATTCCGATTAAAGACAGAGTCTCGATTATTTTTCTGGAAAAGGGCAATCTGGATGTACTTGACGGCGCTTTTGTTGTGGTTGACAAGACCGGTGTCCGTACGCATGTTCCTGTTGGTGGAGTGTCATGTCTGATGTTAGAGCCAGGGACGCGAGTATCGCATGCAGCTGTCACATTAGCTTCACGTGTCGGGTGCCTCCTTGTATGGGTTGGAGATGCAGGAGTCAGATTGTACGCCTCAGGACAGCCGGGAGGTGCGCGGGCCGACCGGTTATTGTATCAGGCAAAGCTGGCGCTTGATGATAATGCTCGGTTAAAAGTGGTCCGCAAAATGTATAAGATGCGATTTAAGGAAGAGCCTCCAGCGCGCCGCAGTGTCGAGCAACTGCGCGGAATTGAGGGTGTGCGTGTTCGGAAAATGTATGAACTGCTTGCCAAACAATACAGAGTAACATGGAAGTCACGTAATTATGACCATAGAAAGTGGGGAAGCGGTGACATCCCTAACCGCTGCCTTAGTTCGGCGACGGCCTGTCTTTATGGCATCTGCGAAGCGGCTGTTCTTGCAGCCGGGTATGCGCCTGCCATCGGTTTTATCCATACCGGCAAACCGCAGTCATTCGTTTATGATATTGCGGACATATTCAAATTTGAAACAGTAGTTCCGGTTGCGTTTCGGACAGCCTCAAAAAAGCCGCGTGAACCGGAAAGGGAAGTACGTCTTGCATGCAGGGATATTTTCAGGCAGTCCAGGCTTCTCCGCCGTATTATTCCTGCCATTGAAGAGATTCTGGCAGCAGGAGAGTTGAAATTGCCGACTGCCCATGAGGAAGCGGTACCGATAGAGATTCCAAATAAGGAAGGGATAGGTGATGCTGGTCATCGTAGTTGAAAATTCACCACCCCGTCTTAGGGGACGTCTTGCCGTATGGCTTATTGAAGTCAGGGCGGGAGTTTATGTTGGCAAGGTATCAAGACGTATTCGGGAAATGATCTGGAATAATATCGAAAAGGGCATTGAGGATGGAAACGCGGTGATGGCGTGGAGTACAAATACAGAATCAGGTTTTGATTTTGTAACATTAGGAAAAAATAGAAGAGTGCCCAAAGAAATGGACGGAATCAAGCTGGTGTCTTTTTTGCCTGAAAATGAAGTGGGTGACGAGCTTTGAATGGATGCTTTTCTATACTGATTTTGCTGGTAGATTTTCTGTTCTTTGAAAATTGATGTAAAAACAATATGTTAAAAGAAGTGTGTTCCCCACAGACGTGGGGATGAACCGTTTGTTAACTACCCTCGCAGAAGTTAACAGTAGTGTTCCCCACAGACGTGGGGATGAACCGTTTTTTTTGTTCTTTTTCATCTCTGTACTGGTGTGTTC
>JBDLIC010000117.1:0-11520 GCA_039715075.1 Nitrospirota bacterium | reverse complement strand
CGTCATTCAGTATATGTAAAATATTCATTTCAATTCAGCACCTATAATACTATTACTCTGTCAGCTTTATGGTTCATAGTAGCGTTATCATACTGGCTTCCGCAGACGATCTTTTCGTTGAAGCCTTCTTTGGAAAGTCCGTTTTTCTGGGTTGTATAGTCACAATAACTCATCTCAATGTCCGGGTCCTCACAAAGGTCGTTCACATCCGGATTCGCAAGCAGCTTAACACCGCCGTTCATAAAAAAAGCAGTGACATGATGTCCCTTTGAAAGGGCCGCCTTTGTCAGACCGATCAGGTCTTCCGCATGTTTGTCTGTATTAATAAGAATACCGAGTTTCAATAGATCACTTTAACTTTAAACGGTTTAGGTACCCCGGTTAATATTCGGCCCGGGCAAATCAATATGCCCGGGCCTTATGATTAGCTATTTCTTTTCCTGTGGTACTATTTTACCAACGATAGGATATGTATTATAATCCGCCTTGTTCCAGTCGCCCCATGAGCCAACGTAAACTTTGACATTAGGATAACCAAGTATATGTTTTAGAGTGTAATATGTATTCGATGCCTTAATTCCAGCCTGGCAGTATGCGACGACTTCTTTGTCCTTTGTAACACCTTTAGCCTCATACATTGCCTTTAATTCATCGACTGACTTCAAAACGCCTTTATCTGAGTTGAAATTGTTCTGGGAGTCAATATCGATACCGCCGGGGATATGCCCTACTCTTACATTTTTATCATTATTAACTTCCCCCTTATATTCTCCGGTACCACGTGCATCCACGAGAACTACGTTTGAATTTTTAAGGTTCTTTAATACATCCTCTTTCGCTATTCTGATAGACTCATTGCGTCCGGCAGCCTTATAGTTGCCGGCTGGTGCAGCTTTCATGCCGCTTTCAGAAGGACGGTTCTCCTTATTCCACTTTTCCAGTCCTCCATTCAGATAACTCACATCCTTATGTCCGAAGTATTCCATCAACCATACTGCGCTGAGAGTAAACACCTTGCCGGCCTTCGCACCGTATATTACAACATGGTCGCCGTTATTAACGCCAAGCCTGTGCATCATTCCCTCAAATTTTTCCTGATCCGGGGGATTAGGACTTAACGCACCCATTTGCCCGCCAACACCCATAAAATAGGAGCCTTTAATATGTTTCTTCTCAAACTGCTCTTTATCAGACGGCCAGTCATCTACAAATATAATTTTTACTTTAGGATTGTTCAGGTTGTCTTCAAGCCATTTGGTCTCGACAAGTGGACTTGCACCACTTGCATATGCACTTGAACCAACGGCAAGAAGTGATACGGCAAAAAGCAGCGAAACAATACAGATGATACTTTTTCTGCGTAAATGCATTTTTCCTCCTTCAATTTTGCTTAAGGTATTTAAAGTGTGGTGGTCGTTAATCGAATTTTACCCCCATATTTAATAATATGGCCTTGTTTAAAGTCAAGGGTTATAAATAATATATATTTCATAAAAAAAAACATTTATACATCTTTCCACGTATTTATCATTTAATACATGTTTTTTCCATGGAGCTTTATTTGTCTGAACTTGCCGGTACACAACTCACAATAAAATCCATAATATCTTTCCCTTTATAGTTAAATGATAATGACGAATTGTGAAGTTTTTATGAAGCTGGTTGATTACCGTAGGGGCGAATGGCCGTTCGCCCTTACAATTCTGATATGATGCCCCCAGGAAGAGGCCCGGCAGGACATTTTTCATTAAGACCGTCCTCTGTTAAAATAGCATCATGCGGAAAAGCATTTATACTGCCGAATTACTTAACAAATCAGAAAGACTTGATTCATATATTGCCCTGAAAAGCGGGTTGACCCGCTCCCATATCGGAAAACTTCTTAAAAAGGGGATGGTTTCAGTCAATTCACAAATTGAAAAGGCCGGATATAAAGTCAGGGAAGGTGACAGGATTGAACTCATTATCCCGGATGAGCCGGAGGGCGTACTCATCCCTGAAAACATCCCCCTGGAAATTATCCATGAGGATGAACATATTATCGCCATCAATAAACCGCCGGATATGGTCATCTATCCGGCAGCTGGAAACAAAAGCGGTACGCTTATGAATGCCCTGGTCTCAAAATGTAAAGAGCTCTCCTCAATCGGCGCTCCGTTAAGGCCGGGAGTAGTCCATCGACTTGATAAAAACACATCGGGCATAATTGTAATTGCAAAGGATGACCAGGCATACTACAGCCTCGTTGACCAGTTCAAAGAAAGGCAGGTAAAAAAACATTACCTGGCACTGCTGTACGGCAGCTTTAAAGAAGACAACGGAGAAATATGCGCATCAATCGGAAGGTCCTCTTCGGACAGAAAAAAAATGTCAACAAGGACAAGAAGGGGTAAGGAGGCAGTCACCCAATTCGAGATCATGAAAAGATTCAGGTCCGCAGCCCTCGCAAAGATCAGGATACTGACCGGCAGGACCCACCAGATAAGGGTCCACTTTGCCTCAATCGGGCACCCTGTTCTGGGCGATACAACTTACGGCAAACAAACATCCATAAAACTCAGAGACAAGACCGTACGCTTCCCCCGCCAGATGCTCCATGCGTTCAGCCTGGAAATCAAACACCCCGCCACAGGAAAGACCGTACATTTCACAGCCCCATTGCCTGAGGATATGGAAATTGTTATTGAGGAGTTGACCGCTAATATACGGTGACAATGCAGTCTGTATTCCCCTCCCGAGTCGGGTCTCACGAGGGTCGATTCGACTTTGGCAAAGAGGGGCCAGGGGAGATTTTTTAAAGAAATTACTTGTAAAATCCCCCTTAATCCCCCCCGGGATCGGATCTGCGACTTTTCCAAAGGGGGAGACTTGAAAAGAGAACTTTTCATAAAAAGGTAAGAAGGGCAGCTTTTGGCCGCCCCCTAAGTGAGGAAATCAGGCAGGAAATTCAGAATGGATTAATTGAAATGATTTAATTCTGTTTATCATCATATGTAGATTATCGCCGGATCAGCCTGCAGAGTAAAGGTAATATTCACAAACTGGATATAATGGGGAAATCAAGAGGCAGGATGAACCTGTATATTTGGAAAAAATCTGAATTTAAGCTTCTGCTGCTTCCTGTTCGTCTGCTTGCGGTATCTCTTCCTGGAAGTTGCACTTCTTGTTAACACATGCAAAGTGGTCGCCCTTTTTTGTATGCTTTTCTACCAGGAATTCTGCACCGCAGTCAGGGCATTTCCTGTTAACCGGTTTATACCAGGTCGCAAACTTGCATTTGGGATAATTGCCGCAGCTGAAAAAGAGCTTGCCCTTTTTGGTCTTTCGCTCGACCAGGTCTCCACCGTCATCAGGGCACTTGATGCCAATTCGGATAGCCTTCGTTATTTTGCAGTCCGGATACTTGCTGCATGCGAGAAACCTGCCGAACCTGCCGGATTTCAGGACCATGGGAGAACCGCACTTTTCACACTTCTCATCGGTTTCCTGCACTGCCGCAGACTGACCGCTGCCATCGGCACCCTCCTGTTCAAGGGGCCTTGTGTTTTTGCATTCAGGATATCCGGTGCAGGCAATAAACCTCCCGTGCCTGCCCCACTTTATTACCATGGGCTTTTCGCATTTATCGCATACCTCGTCTGTGGGGATGTCCTTTGGTTTTACCTTCCCCAGGGTTTCCATTGCATCGGCCAGGTCTTTATTGAATGGCTTGTAAAAGTCCATGACAATTTTGACCCATTTCAGGCCTCCCTCTTCGATCTTGTCAAGGTTGTTCTCCATATTTGCGGTAAAGTTATAGTCCATCAACTCCGAAAATCTCTCGACAAGAAGGTCACTGACTACTTCTCCAAGCTCGGTAGGTTTAAATTTCCCCTCATTTTTTTCAGCATACTTCCTGTCCTGGATAGTTGAAAGGATTGCAGCATATGTACTCGGCCTCCCTATCCCCTTTGCCTCAAGCTCCTTGACAAGAGTTGCTTCAGTAAACCTCGGCGGCGGTTGAGTAAAATGCTGTTTGGGAGTAATGCCTATTGTCTTTAATACATCACCTTCATTAAGTGACGGGAGCAGTCCTTCTTCATCACTGCCGTTATCACCGCTCTCAATATACAGCTTCATAAACCCCGGGAACTTGATTACCGAACCAGTAGCCCTGAAGATATATTTGTCCGCTTCAATGTCAATGGATGTCTGCTCAAGCTGAGCATGATGCATCTGGCTGGCAACAAAGCGGTTCCAGATAAGTTTGTAAAGTCTGTACTGGTCACGGGGCAGGCCGCTCTTTATGGCCTCAGGAGGCCTGAGGAGTGAAGTAGGCCTTATTGCCTCGTGCGCCTCCTGTGCTGATTTCTTGCTCTTGTAAACAGGCGGCTTGGCCGGCAGATACTCTTTCCCGAACTCGCCCCTTATAAATGCCCGGGCTTCTTCCTGTGCTTCTGCAGCCACCCGCACGGAATCTGTCCTCATGTATGTTATAAGTCCGACAGAGCCTTCTTCCCCTATCTCAATACCTTCATAAAGTTTCTGCGCAACCATCATCGTCTTTTTCGCGGTAAACCTGAGTTTTCTCGACGCCTCCTGCTGAAGGGTACTAGTAATAAAAGGCGGAGCAGGAGACCTTCTCCTCTTCTTTTTTTCTATCTTTTTTACGGTAAAGTTCTTACCCTCGATGTCAGCTAAAATACCGCTGGACTCCGATTCATTATTAATTACCGCCTTGTTCCCGCTTATATGAAAAAGCTTTGCATCAAATGGGGGAGGGTTTTTTCCTTCAAGATTTGCCGTTATGCTCCAGTATTCAAGCGTATTAAACGCCTCTATCTCACGTTTCCTGTCTACAACAAGCCTGACCGCTACCGACTGCACCCTGCCCGCACTGAGGCCACGCCGAACCTTTTTCCATAAAAGCGGCGAAAGCTTGTATCCGACCAGCCTGTCAAGGATCCTCCTCGCCTGCTGTGCGTCAACGAGGTTCATATCGATTTTTCTCGGGTTCTTTATGGCCTCGGTTACTGCCTTTTCGGTTATTTCATTGAATTCAACCCTGAAGACTTTGTCCGAAGCGCCGTTTATTTCATTTGCAATATGCCACGCTATTGCCTCTCCCTCTCTGTCAGGGTCAGGGCCGAGGAAAATCCGGTCAACATTCTTTGCCGCCTTTTTTAATTCCTTCATCACTTTTTCCTTGCCTTCGATTACAACATAGGTAGGAGCAAGGTCATTCTCAACATCGACCCCTAGTTCCTTTTTAGGCAGGTCTTTGATATGCCCGACAGATGCCTTGATAGTAAATGTACTTCCAAGAAACTTACTGAGAGTTTTCACCTTTGTCGGTGACTCAACAATTAAAAGTGATTTCATCCGAAACAACCTCTATGTAACATTAATACCTCTTTTTATCGACTTTCTTATCGGCAGATAAAAAAAAATCTTTATAATATTAGTTAAGCGAAAAATGTTTACCCTCTGACTGTCTTATAATCCCTTTTAATTCAAGGTGCAACAGGGTTGACAGGGCCTTGCCGGTTGTCATGTCTGTCTCTCTTATAATGGAATCTATATGCCTGGGCTCTGCACTTAAATAACTGAAAAGGGCCTTTTCATCATCCGTCATTGATGACATTATTTCTGCAGCTTTTGATTTATCTTCTCTAAGGATACCTTTTATCTGGGCCCCCAGCTCATCAATGATCTCTTCGGGGTGTTCTACCAGTTTCGCGCCTTTTTTTATCAAATCATTTGTACCCTTTGAGGTCTCCGAAGTGATATTCCCTGGCACAGCGAAAACATCCTTACCCTGTTCGAGGGCATATCCTACTGTAATCAGCGAACCGCTGTCAAGCGTCGCCTCTATTACGGTAACGCCCAGAGAGAGGGCGCTTATGATCCTGTTCCTTCGGGGAAAGTTCTCCCTCAGGGGGCGGGTCCCCAGAGGAAATTCACTTATAACAGCCCCTGAAACAGCAATATTTTTCATCAGTCCGCAGTTTGAGGCAGGATAGGGAATATCAAGCCCGGAGCCCAGGACCGCTATTGTTCTGCCACCGGCCCTCAAGGCACCTTCATGTGCGGCAGTATCTATTCCCCTTGCCATCCCGCTTATAACGGTCAGCCCGACTGAAGCCAGTTTGTAACCCATTCTTTCAGCGGTCTTCAACCCGTAAGCAGTTGCTTTCCGGGAACCTACAATGGAAACCGCGTATTTGTCCGAATCCTGAAAATCCCCTTTCCTGTAAAGTACAAAAGGTGCCCCGGCTATACGTCTAAGCCCGTCAGGATAGCGTTCATCATCAATCGCAATAAGATCGATATTGTGCATCCCTGCATCATCAATCTCTTTCTGGACCTTATTCCAGCAATCGAACCCGGCAATATTTTTCGCCCTGTTTTCGCCTACCCCTTCAACTTTTCTGAGTTCTGAAACAGATAACCCGAACAGGTTTTCAGGACTGCCAAAGGCTGAGAGGAGTCTTTTTACGAGTATTGGACCAACAGCAGGCAATAAGTTTAAGGCAAGCCAATATTTAAGGTTATTCATGATAAAACGTAATCCATAGTTAGCTGTTGCGGGCACCCCTGTTTGTCACCCTGAACTCGTTTCAGGGTCTCTTATCCATTTGTATCCTGAGATTCTGAAACAAGTTCAGAATGACATTCATAACATATAGTGTCGCAGTCAGTAGTCAGATGCCCGTATTTCAACTCGCGGCGGTCGTTATTTTTTCATATTCTGCAGTTTCAGTCTCAGGGCATTCAGTTTAATAAAACCTTCGGCGTCCCTCTGGTCATAAACCGTTTCCGCCTCGAAAGTCGCCAGTTCAGGACTGTAAAGAGATTTCGGGGCCTTTCTGCCCGCCACAATACAATTACCTTTATATAGTTTCAGCCTTACCGTTCCAGTAACTCCCCGCTGGGCATCATCAATCAGACATTGAAGGGTCTCTCTTTCCGGTGCAAACCAGAACCCATTGTACACAAGTTCAGAATACTTCGGAATGAGGGAGTCTCTGAGGTGAGTCACCTCTCTGTCAAGGGTAATAGATTCAATGGCCCTGTGTGCAATCTGGAGTATTGTCCCCCCCGGTGTCTCGTACACACCCCTTGATTTCATGCCGACAAACCTGTTTTCTACAAGGTCCAGTCTGCCTATACCATGTTTGCCGGCCACTGTGTTAAGTTTCTTCAGGAGTTTTGCCGGAGATAGCTTTTTGCCGTCAACAGTTACAGGGTCACCGTCTTTGTATCCAATTTCTATATACTGGGCCCGGGACGGTGCTTTCTCGGGAGACACTGTCATGGTAAACATATTTTCCGGCGGCTCTGCCCATGGGTCCTCAAGGATACCGCCTTCATAACTTATATGGAACAGATTTGGGTCAGTGCTGTAAGGTTTCTTTTTTGTGACCGGAACCGGTATCCCGTGTTTTTTCGCATAGTTAATGAGCGATTCCCGTGAATTAAAGTCCCACTCCCTCCAGGGAGCAATCACCTTTATATCAGGGTTTAACGCATAGTAGGCAAGTTCAAACCTGACCTGGTCATTCCCTTTGCCTGTAGCGCCGTGCGAGACAGCGTCCGCCTTTTCCTTCCTTGCTATCTCTATCTGCTTCTTGGCAATAAGGGGCCTGGCAATAGACGTGCCCAACAGGTATGTCCCTTCATACACAGCATTGGCCCTGAGCATGGGGAATACATAGTCTTTCACAAATTCTTCTCTCAGATCCAGCACGTAAACCTTCGAAGCTCCAGTGTCTATGGCCTTCTTTTTTGCGGCCTTTATATCTTCTTCCTGCCCCAGGTCCGCACAGTAGGCGATCACCTCACAGCCATAGGTCTCTTTTAACCATTTGATAACAATCGATGTATCCAGCCCGCCGGAATAGGCGAGTACAGTCTTTTTTATTTTCATTTCCAGTCTCCCAAGTTAATAAACATATCATAAGTCCTGATAAATGTACAATGTCATTTGTTTGCTGCCATCTTATTTTCCAAAGAACAAACACCATCTTTAAAAAACACAATCAATAGCGAAATAAGGTTGAATTTATTGTAAAATACAGCAGAAAAGTCAGCAATATACGGAAACAGTTCTGAAACTGCTGTTAATATTTTCTATAAGCTGCAAGCTTAACCTTAATATCACCTTTGATATTGTAAGCAAGTTTTTGTGTTTATTTTTGCGTTTCATCAATGGATATTCTATATAATAATAAATACATCCCCCGGAGGTAACACCAATTGGCACAGCATTTCCTGAACACCCCTGTCGTATACAAACTCGGCACAAAATTTATGAGTTATATACCTGCCGCAATATCCTATGCATTTGCACACTCCATAGCTGATATCAGTTTCCTGTTTTATAAATCAGCAGTCGAAAAATTCATTAAGAAGTTGAGACCGGTCTTCCCCGATGCCTCAGACAGGGACCTTGCCGGGAAGACAAGGAGAATATTCAGAAATTATGCTGAATACCTGGTCGATTACGGACGGTTTTCAGACCTGGACAATGAGACTTTACTTCAGAAGATCGTACACTTTGACGGCGAAGAAAACCTGATAAACGCATTAAATATACAAAAGGGCGTAATACTTCTGACCGCGCATCTCGGAAACTGGGAACTCGGCGGTATTTTCTTCGGCGCATACGGGTTGAAGGTGAATGTGGTCACACTGCCTGATGAAGACACAGAAATAGACAGCAACCGTAACCGTTACAGAAAAAACTACGGGATAAAGACGATAACGGTCGGGGACACCCCTTTTTCAACGATCAACCTTGTAAATGCCCTGGGCAGGAATGAACTGGTCGCAATGCTGATCGACAGGTACAGCAATGATAAAGACAGCATTACACTTGATTTTTTCAACAGGCCTGAACAATTCCCCAAAGGACCGTTTGTCCTTAGCAGAATAACGGGCGCACCCATCATAGTAGCGTTTGTTGTAAAAGAAAATGGGGCTTACAAGGGAATCATAGAAACTCCTTTTCTTGTAGAAAACAGGGATGACGAAACAGCTACGGCAGAGAAAGTTGTTAGAATTTTTGAGCAATATATTGTACAATATTCCGAGCAGTGGTATGATTTCAGATGATTTATTTATCCTTTTTTACTTTCGAGATTAATTATGTATAGTGGAAAATGCGACACGCCGAGAGGGACTATTGATATAGCCGATAAAGTCCCTCCCCTTACATTATCAGGCAGTCCCATCCCTCCTATAGAGATGGGGTTTCCCAAAAAAACGCTCTCATTATGTCCTGAGTGTCTGGCAATAATACCGGCAAAGCAGTATGAAAGTAACGGGAAAGTCCTGATGGACAAGGAGTGCAAAGAGCATGGTTCGTTCAAGGACATTATTTCATCTGATGCGAAAATCCTGAAGAACCTCGAGAAGTGGCACTTCAGGGACGGAAGGGGTTTTGAAAATCCCCAGGTTACGGATGCCTCCGTCTGCCCTACTGAATGCGGCATATGCAACATGCACCTGACCCATACAGCTGTGGCAAATATTGACCTGACCGGAAGGTGCAATCTTTCATGCAACATATGTTTTGCCGATTCAAACAAGTATATATATGAACCCCCGTTTGAGGAAGTCTACCAGATGCTGAAGCGTGTACGGGATGAGAGGCCTGCTCCCTGCACTACAGTCCAGTTCACCGGCGGGGAACCGACGCTGCACCCTGAATTCTTTAAAATAGTCAGAGCAACAAAGGAACTCGGCTTTGCCCATATCCAGGTTGCTTCAAACGGACTCAAACTCGCCGATCCCGAATTTGCGATGAAAGCAAGGGAAGCAGGGCTTCAATATATCTATCTGCAGATGGACGGAGTGACCGATGATGTCTTTGAGAAAATAAGGGGCAGGAAACTCCTTGAAACAAAACTGAAGGTTATTGAGTCCGCACGGAAAGCCGGACTAAGGGTAATATTTGTCCCAACGATCATAAGGGGTGTGAATGACCATCAACTGGGTGACCTCATGCGTCTCGCATTTGACAATCTTGACGTGCTGACAGGGATATCATTTCAGCCTGTTGTACTGACCGGAAGGGTGTCGGAGAAGCACCGATTCAGAGAACGTTATACACTTGCCGATATGATGCATGACGTCCACAAACAGGCAGGTGTTGCCGATCCTCATGAAGACTGGTTCTCCCTCAATTCATCCACCCCGTTTATAAAGCTGGCCGAAGCGATGACCGGGTCTTCATATTCGAACAATGCGTGCCATCCCCATTGCGGGGCCATGTCACTGCTCTTTGTTGACAAGAACAGGAATGCCGTTCCGGTGACAAAGTTCGTAGACCTGTACAATGCCCTGAAAGATATAGATGCACTTTCTGCAAAGGCCACCAGGATAAAATTCAAAATTTTCTCACAACTTCAGTCCTTAAATATACTCAGGAAACACTTCAAGGCAAAAAATGCCCCTGAAGGTCTCTCCTTCCTGAAATTTCTTATGACGCTCGATGGTTACTCTGACAAGAAATACTCATGGAGCGACGAATACAAGGGGCATACATACAAAACCTTCTTCCTGTTTGGTATGCATTTTATGGACAACTATAACTACGACCTCCAGAGGATCAGGAGATGCGGTGTCCATTATTCGGCAGTAGACGGGAATATATATCCCTTCTGCACATATAATTCAGGCCATACCTACAGAAACCGTGTAGAAAAGCAGTATGTTGATAAAAAACGATCTTAACTCAATTGCTGTTCATTTAAGCCTTTCTTTCCTCCTTGTCTTAATAACCGCTGCAGCCGTATCAGGCAGCTCCAGTCACAGGACAGCTTCCATAGAAAAATCTGAAATTCCCGAAAATATCCGGAACAGTCACAGGAATACGCATTCAATAAAAGCTACCGTGTACCAGGAAAAAAATCTCAGGGCATTGAACAAGCCTGTCCATGTGAAGGGAACGGTAATTCTCGAAAAACCGGGCATGCTCAGGTGGGAAGCTTTTACTCCCGAGAAATCGATCATGGTAATTAACAGAAAAACATTAACAAAGTACTACCCGGATGCCAGAGAAGCCGAAATACAGAGCCTCTCTGATAATTTCATTGCACGCAATACAATGACTTTTTTTTCATCTGTAATGTGGGGGGCCCTCGAAAAAATGGACAAACGGTTCAGGGTAGACATTTCCGGGGAAGAGGGTACATTAACAGTCACGCTCACCCCGCTCTCAAAAATGGTATCCAAATATTTATCTTCGATCATCATTATTTATGATGAAAAAAACGGTATGCCGCAGGGCTTTGAAGTCAGGACCCCTGCTGGCGACAAGACGGTTACGCGCCTTGAGGACGTAGAGATGGACCCTGTGATCAGTGATGATACTTTCATGTTAAAACTGCCTCCGAATGTTGTTGTCAATGATTTTACGGAAGAACCGGACTTTAATTAGTGTCTGTGTATAAACATAACAATTGAGTCGTCATTCCCGCAGTCTGTTGAGCGGGAATCCAGTCTTTCCAATAACTTCTGGATGCCCGATTAAAG
>JBDLIC010000116.1:0-11599 GCA_039715075.1 Nitrospirota bacterium | reverse complement strand
TGTTATCAAAATATTTGCTATATTTATATCACTACTGAAACATGAAAACAAAGTGTCTTCTCATCAATCCCTGGGTCTGTGACTTTTCTGCCCTGAATCTCTGGTCAAGGCCGCTGGGGCTTTTAAGGGTTGCCGAATACCTGAGCCGGTATGATGTTGAGCTGTCCTTTATTGACTGCACGGATGTGTACGGGAATAGAAGGAGATTCGGGACAGGAAAATATCCGAGACGAATAATTGAGAAGCCGGAAGTTCTGAAGCAGGTCCCAAAAAACTTTGCACGGTACGGAATGTCCGTTAATGAATTCAAAGACAAACTAAAGAAAAACCTGCCCTGTGATATTGTTTTTGTCACATCCATAATGTCCTACTGGTATCCCGGAGTGCAGCAGGCGATTGAAATAGTGAAATCGATGTCACCCCGGACGCCTGTCATACTGGGCGGGATCTATGCAACTCTCTACCAGAGCCATGCGCAGGAGAACTCGGGTGCAGACCATATATTTACCGGACACATACAGGAAGACATCGAGGAGATATCGGAGAAATTCGGCTGCCCTCTCACCGGGAAAAAAGACCCGCTTCCATATTATAAACTCGGTTTGTATCGGGACATGCCTTTTGCCCCAATCCTCACCAGTGCCGGATGTCCATACAATTGTTCATACTGTGCATCATCTGTTCTCAATGACCGGTTCGTTCAGCAGGAACCTTCAGTGGTTATCAACGAAATAAAGGAGCTGTATGGGGCAGGCGTAAGGGACTTTGCTTTTTATGATGATGCACTGCTGGTAAATGCTGCTTCTCATATGAAAGTTATTTTAAGGGGAGTGATAGAGTCAGGCATGAAGGTGAGGTTCCACTGTCCGAACGGTATCCATGCAAGGTTTATTGATGATGAACTTGCCGGGCTGATGTATAAATCGGGTTTCATGACTTTACGGATAAGTCTCGAAACAGTTAACAGAGAGAGACAACTCAATACAGGCGGAAAGATTACTTCGGATGTTTTCAGGTCAACAATCGGCAACCTGAAAATGCAGGGTTTTACAAAAGAACAGATTGGTGTATATCTGATGTACGGCCTTCCCGGGCAGTCTTTAGATGAAGTAGATGAAAGCGTTAACTTTTTGAAAAGCCTTGGAGTAAGGATCAATCTGAATGAGTTTTCCCCTATCCCCGGAACCAAGAACTGGGATGAGCTCATAAGCAGAGGGATAATTACCAGGGACATAGATCCGCTGCTTACCAATAATTCGGTATTTGCATATCTTTATTCAGGTTATGAGGCAGACGCGATAGAAAAACTGAAGCTGGATGTTAAAGAGTATAATAGCCTCGGAGGGTAAATTATGAGTTGCTCCTGTGCTTTTTCCCGTCCAAATTTTTCAGTTAAGCAAAGCCGGGAAAAAATCCAAAATAAATGTATAAACTGAAGCGGCCCGCTAGTTTTGCTATTTTGGCTCAGCTGCAGGCTTTTCAGCCTTTGCGTCGGACGGCTCTGCCTTAACGGGAGCAGCATCTTTTGGTGCTTTAGCTTTTTCATCCGCAGTGATTTTTGAGTTTGCCTCAGCACCCCACGGTGAGGCAGGGAAATCAGCCAGGACCTCTCTGTATTTTTCGAGGGCCTTGTCCTTTGCGCCCGTGGTTTCATAATGTCTTGCTTCAAGAACCAGAGCAGAGTCCCTGAAAATACCTTTTTCAATTTTGGCCAGCTTCCCGAGTGTTTCCAGGGCTTTCTCATTCTGTCCGGTTTTAAACAGAGAAGATGCCAGTTTTTGATAAACGAGGGGTAGTATGGCGGTCTCACTGCTGAACCTGTCTATGAAAGATGAGTATTCCTTTATGGCATTGTCATAGTCATTTAAGTTGAAGTAAGAATTTCCGAGATAAAATGCCGCTGTCGGAGTGGCCTTTAGATCGAAAGATTCTTTGAACAGGTCCACTGCCTTTTTCCATTTGTCCTCTACAGGCGCTGTCTCGTCGGTTGGTTCGCTGTAGTAGTGACTGTAGGCTTCCTGTTCGAGTGCGTAGGCTTTCTTGGTCATCGAAGAGGAATAAAGCGAGAAAGCAACATAAATGATTACTATGCCTATAATCGCAGATACCGCAATGATTGCATGCTTTTGTTTCTGCTTCAGTGTTTCTACAGCCTGAAAGGCAACACTCTTTACCTCATCCTCCTGTACAGTTTTTTTCCTGGCAGCTTTTTTCTTTATTACTTTAGGCATTTATGTCCTCCCGGTTTTCTCTGCAAGCTTCAATGAATTTGTGAAAATCGTATTAATATTTTCCTCCGGAATACCTGCGGCCCGGAGAATTATTTTTGCACGTTCTTTGGAAATGAGGTCATCTGGAGCATGGGAATCTGTGTTAATTACCATTTGGGCCCCTGTAAGCATGGCGGTCTTTGCAACGTGGCCGTTTGAAAGGCTGTGCCCTTTTCTGGAAGTTATTTCAAGGGCCACACCCTTTTCTTTTGCCAGTGTGGCATCTTCAATGCTGATAAGTCCCGGATGCGACAGGATATCTGCGCCTGCTTCTATTGATGCCCTGTTGGTTCCGGGTATTACGGGCTCGGCAATGGTCTCGCCATGGGCAACAACGATTTTTGCCCCCAGGCTCCTTGCCCTTTCAACGAGTTCTCCGATAAGTTGTGGCGGGACATGCGTTATCTCTGCGCCCGGAATCAGAATTAGTTCTGAATGTCCTGCAAGTTCATTCAATACCTTGACAATACGCGGGACCACAAAGTCTATATTCGACATATCCACATGGTCAGTAAGGGCTAACGCCTTATATCCTGCAGTATAGGCACGCTGAACAAGCTCTACTGGCAGCAGTTCTCCGTCACTTAAAAGAGTGTGAGTATGCAGATCAATCATAACACTGTAAAATACAGAAATTCTGGCATAAATGTCAAAGTGCGATAGCATATTTCCTCTTTTGACATCCCAAAACCTTTCCAGTAATATAATCAGTTATGAAAGAGATCAAACTAACCGAAAAAGTAAAAGCAGGCGGCTGAGCTGCAAAGCTGGGTCCGGCGGACCTTTCGGAGATATTAACAGATGTTAACAGGTGCAAGAACCGTGGGGTTGTTATAGGTACGGGTGACGACGCAGGTGTATTTCGACACAAGAACATTCTTATGGTGGAAACCGTTGATGTCATTACACCCATTGTTGATGATCCTTATACGTTCGGAGCTGTATGCGCTGCCAACTCTGTAAGTGATGTCTTTGCAATGGGGGGGAGGCCGCTTACTGCGCTCGCTATCCTTGGTTATGCGTCCTGTGATTTCGGCCCGCCTGTGATTAGACAGCTTTTAAAGGGCTCTGTTGAAAAGCTCAACGAAGCCGGCGCATGCCTGATAGGCGGACACAGCATTGAGGATGAGCAGTTTAAATTCGGATTTGCGGTATCGGGTGTGGTGGAAAAAAATGCTGTCCTGAAAGTCGCAGGTGCTTCAGCAGGAGATGTCCTGGTGCTTACAAAGCCGCTTGGCACGGGTATTCTGACATCTGCCGTCAAACTGAAAAAGATGAAGAAGGCAGGATTAAAGACAGTCGTTGATTCAATGCTGATGCTGAACAAAAAAGCATCGGAAGCGGCTGTATCGGCTGGATCCAGGGCTGCTACGGATGTGACCGGCTTTGGTCTTCTCGGCCATGCATTAAATATTGCTAAAAGTTCGAAAGTCAACCTGGTTATCCAATATGACAAAGTCCCTCTAATGAGTAGAGTAAAAGAATTTATTGCAAAGGGAGTTGTCCCTAAAGGAGCAAAAAATAACCTCTCATTCTGCAGTAAGAACGTTGACTTTTCAGCCGGCATTGAGGATGTGGACCGGCTGTCCATGTCAGACCCCCAGACCTCAGGCGGCTTGCTGATTTGTCTTCCGCCAAAAGGTCTGAAAAAATTTAAACAGAGGGCAGGAAGAGAGAAAATGCCTTACTGGATCATCGGGGAAGTTGTAAAAGGCAGAGGAAGAATAAAAGTAGAATAGATCGGTCCGTCCACAGGTATCCGGTGCTGTACAAACCAAATAAATTTATTATTCGATATAATAATAGGATAGTTTTGTGTAAAAGTTGATTGATAATCATGCTGAAATTAATCGCAGACCATATGGAAAACGGGTTCCTCGAAAATATCATTGATATGTTCAAGCATGATAAAAGTCTCTACTCTCTTCTTGGAGATTTGCTGGGAGATGAAAGGAGCCGGGTGAGGATCGGGACAGTGGCTCTCGTCGAAACCCTTCAGGCAGAAGACAGGAGCAATGTCATTAAATCGATTCCAGGGATTGCCAAACTGCTGGGAGACCCCCACCCTACCATTCGTGGAGACGCGGCCTATCTCCTCGGCATTATAGGGCATAAGGATGCATTACAGTTTCTGGAAGAAGCACTATTTGATAAAAATGATGCGGTCAGAGAAGCTGTGCAGGAAGCTATTGAGGATATAAAATACCTATAGTGCCTATGTCCGACGGGCTCCTATGCCTGGATTTCTTCAGCAACCTCTGCTGATGACGAAGATGGTTCATGCTGCGGATTCATAATCCATATCTGCTCAAAAGCCTTTTCCTGATAGATTTTCGAAAGACCAAGTCTGACAAGTTCAAGCAGTGCAAGAAATGTTACTATGAGAGTAACCTTTGTGAAACCTTCCTCGAACAGGTCCTCGAACCTCATACCGTCTTCATTCTCAAGCTTTTCGACAATAAAGTTTATCCTGCCTGAAACAGTAAGAGTCTCCCTTGTTATCTCGATCGCCTGTTCCGGGACCTTTTCAAGGAGTTTCCTGAATGCTGAGATGAGATCAAATACATTTGCATCGATAAGCATCGGCTCTTCTTCAAATTCA
The DNA here is from genome assembly GCA_039715075.1 of Nitrospirota bacterium. Lineage (GTDB taxonomy): Bacteria > Nitrospirota > Thermodesulfovibrionia > UBA6902 > UBA6902 > JBDLIC01. The sequence goes on along the minus strand of JBDLIC010000116.1, from coordinate 6,727 downwards.
AGGCTGTCCATGTCAGTAGCAGGTCTCTGGAAAACATTTTTCCATATATCTTCTCTTTTTCTCAGATGAGTTGAAGAGTCCTGATAGGATTGGTACTCAAGCAGCCTCTGGACAAGCTCGGCACGTGGATCTTCTACAGATTCTTCCATTTCCTCCTCATCAGGAGGGAGCAGCACCCGTGACTTGATATGAATAAGGGTTGCGGCCATTACAAGGAAGTCGCCCGCTATTTCGAGGTCGAGTTCCTCCATAATCTTTATGTATTCCATGTACTGCTGAGTGATCTGGACAATAGGGATATCATAGATATCGATTTTCTGGTTTCTTATAAAATGCAGTAACAGGTCGAGCGGGCCTTCGAATGCCGAGAGTCTGAAATATACGCCGCTGGGGGTGGTTGGGGAGATAATCCCCCTGTCGATTTCCCCGGCAGGAAAATCAGTTTGATTTTGGTGTTCCTTCTGCTCTATGTGAGTTTTCTCTAATACCTCGGGCATCAATGCATATTACATTATGTCTGAACCAGAATGCAAGAAAAAAAAGAGATGATAGCACAATATGTACGTATTTTTTTTTTGCAGTACCTATATGTTGTAATAGGCAGAAAAAGCTTGCCTATGACAAATAATATGATATATAATAACTAACTTTCCTTCCCGGGAAAGTTATCAACAGTTTATGAACAGGTGTGCATAACTCTTTTGGCCTTCTCATTAAGCCTGTTAATAACACACTAGAAAGACATCATGAACATAGAAGAAGCCTGGACAAAAACAGTTACCGCCATTGGCACCAAAGTCGGCAGTCAGACCTTTGATCTGTGGTTTAAGCCCCTGAAATTAATCCACCTGCAGGATGAGCAGATCGTGCTGGAAGTTCCCAATAAGTTTTTCAAGGAATGGATTGAGGACCACTATCCCGGACTGATTACGGAAACCATGCAGGAGCTGCTTAAAAAACAGATCTCCGTCAAGTTCAAGATCTTCGATAAAAAAGAAGACCCTGTCCTGAAAAAGATCGAAACAAAGCAGGAAAACAGAAGGGCAAAGCTTGCAAGCCTTGGAATCTTTCTCAGCCCTAAATTTATCTTTGATACGTTTGTTGTCGGCAGCAGCAACCAGTTTGCCAATGCAGCTGCGCGGGCCATTGCAGATGCTCCGGGCAAGGCATATAATCCGCTCTTTATATTTGGAGGTGTAGGCCTTGGCAAGACGCATCTTATGAATGCAATAGGCAACAAAATTATTGACAACAAGAAGAACGTTAAACTGCTGTATGCACCAGCCGAGCAGTTTACGAATGAATTTGTTTATTCCATGAGAAACGACAAGATGGGCGAGTTTAAGAACAAGTACCGGAGCCTCGATGTTTTTATTATAGATGATATCCAGTTCATTGCAGGGAAAAGCGGGACCCAGGAAGAACTGTTTCATACATTTAACGCCCTTTATGATTCGCACAAACAAATTGTTTTTTCGAGTGACAGGCCGCCCAAGGACATTTCGCCGATTACCGAAAGACTAAGGTCGAGATTCGGTATGGGCCTGATTGCGGACATCCAGATTCCGGACGTTGAGACAAAAATGGCAATCCTCGGGAAGAAATCTGAAATGGAAGGCATACAGCTGCCGGAGGATGTCAGTTATTTTCTGGCGAGCAAAATCAAATCCAACATCAGGGACCTTGAGGCATGCATGATACGTCTCGGGGCGCACGCTTCCCTTACCGGTCAGATAATAACTATCGAAATGACAAAGAATGTTCTTAAAGACCTTATCCATGACGAAGAAAAGGCGCTGACTGTCGAGTTTGTACAGAAGACGGTCTGTGAATATTTCGGCCTGAAAATGCAGGACATAAAAGCAAAGAAGAGGACCAGGGACATAGCGTTTCCCAGGCAGATAGCCATGTACCTGAGCAAGGCCCTTACTGATTCCTCGTTAAGTGAGATAGGAAAGAACTTCGGCGGAAAGGACCATTCTACGGTCATACATGCCTGCAAACTTATCGAGGAGAGAAGAAAAAAGGACGAGGACTTTGATAAGAAAATAGATTACCTGATAAAGAAAATTCAGCACTATTGATATCAGGTATTCAGGATATATTAAACTTGATTGTCCAGATGACTGCTTTAAGTTTCATTTATAGAAATAATCTGTGTAATCATTTTTGGAAATCGGCTTGCCCCGTTAGATAAAACTCTTATCTGACAGGGTGAATAATCAGGTTTAGTCAAAATTAAACCAGGAGGACAAAATGAAGCTGAAGATACAAAAGGAAGCAATTCAAAATGCGCTGCAAAGCATTCAGGGAATCGTTGATAAAAAGACCACTATGCCGATTCTCAGCCACTTTCTTCTGAAGGTTAATAAAACAGCGACCATTATGGCGACTGACCTTGATATTGCGCTGAACGGCCCGCTGAAAGCTGATATTATTCAAAAGGGCAGTCTTTGTATTCCTGCTAAAAAACTGTTCGAGATAGCCAGAGAAGTTGAGGGGGAAATACTGCTGGAGGCACAGGACAATAACTGGATCAAGGTAACATCCGGAAAAAGTACCTTCAAATTAATGGGACTTCCTGAGGCGGATTTTCCGGCGCTGCCGGAGATCAGTAAGTCAGAAGAGTTGAGGATAAAGGCTGAAACTATTAAGGACATGATTGAGAAGACAATTTATGCCACAGGAGAAAGTGATACAAGGTATACGCTCAACGGTCTTCTTATGCATTTGATACCAAAAAAGAAAAACATCGAATTCAAGATTGTCGGGACGGATGGGCACCGGCTGTCAGTTATTTCAATGAAGATAGATGGGGAAATTTCCGAGGAGAAAAAACTGATCCTTCCGAAAAAAGCAGCCATGGAGCTTAAAAAGCTGATCGAGGGGAAATCCGATGATATTTCAATCTACATTAGCAAGAACCATATATTCTTCAACATCGATGATGTTGTCCTGACGTCCAGGCTTATTGAGGGGACATATCCGAACTACGATCAGGTTGTTCCCAAGGGCAATGACAAGGAAGTTGTCGTTGAGAAGGTCTCGTTCCTGAAGGCGTTAAGGAGGACTTCCATTATGAGCAGGGAGAGGACTAACGCTGTGAGGCTTGATCTTGAGGATGATAAGATAACACTGATCTCGATGAACCCCGATATAGGAGAAGCCAGGGAGGAAATAGCGGCCCAGTACAAAGGGGAACAGATGACGGTAGGCTATAACGCACGCTATCTGATGGACATACTCCAGGCAATGGCCGGAGAGTCGGTATTGCTTCTGCTTCAGGAACCATTGAGCCCCACTATTTTGCAGGAGCCGGACAAGCAGGACTATACCTGTGTCGTAATGCCGATGAGGACGTAGCGGTGCATAGCAAAAAATATAAATTTATAGAATGAAATATATTTTATACATTCAGGGTCAGCTCACACTTATACAGTGAACTGATTAGAAAAGGGAAACAGATGACGGAAAAGACAAAAGAGAAAAAAACAAGTGACTACGGTGCCGGAGATATTAAAGTACTGAAGGGCCTTGAGGGTGTCAGGAAAAGACCCGCAATGTATATTGGGAATACGAGTTTTGAGGGACTGCATCATCTTGTGTATGAAGTGATAGATAACAGTGTTGATGAAGCACTGGCGGGTTTCTGTAATAAAATTGATGTCACAATTCATACGGAAGGCAGTGTAACGGTCATTGATAATGGAAGGGGCATACCGACCGGGCCGCACCCCGGAGACTCCAAGAACAGGACTGCCGCGGAAATAGCCCTGACAGAACTTCACGCCGGCGGCAAGTTTGAGAGCAAGGCGTACAAGATTTCAGGCGGGCTTCACGGCGTTGGCGTATCGGTAGTGAACGCGTTGTCTGAGTGGCTTGACCTTGAGATAAAGCAGGGGGGGAATGTCTTTGGTCAGCACTATGACAGGGGGTTCCCCTCAGGGACGCTTGAGAAGGTCGGGACGACAAACAGACGCGGGACCAAGATAACCTTCAAGCCCGACTCGGAAGTGTTCGATACGGTCGAGTTCAATTATGACACTCTCGCACACAGGTTCAGAGAGTTTGCCTTTCTCAATAAAGGCCTTAGCATCACAATTTCTGATGAACGGAGCAACAAGAAAGAGACGTTTATGTATGAGGGAGGAATCATCTCTTTTGTCGAGCATCTTAATAAAAGCAAAACTACGCTTCATCCGAAACCTATTTACATATTCAAGGAAAAAGACAGCGTCACAGTCGAAGTGGCGATACAGTACAATGACAGTTATACGGAGACCCTCCACTCTTTTGCGAATAACATCAACACAAAAGAGGGAGGAAGCCACCTTGCCGGGTTCAAGGGGGCCCTCACAAGAACGACCAACAGCTACGCTATGTCCTCGGGCCTGCTTAAAAGCTCCAAGGACTCTGTCAGCGGTGATGATATCCGGGAAGGGCTGACGGCAGTAATCAGTGTTAAACTGCCCAACCCGCAGTTCGAGGGCCAGACAAAAACGAAACTCGGCAACAGCGAAATAAAAGGTATAGTAGAGTCTACAGTAAACGATATACTCGGGCATTATTTTGAAACAAACCCGGCGGTCGTAAAAAAGATCGTTGAAAAGGCAATCCAGGCATCAAGGGCAAGAGATGCCGCCAGAAAAGCCAGGGAGCTGACAAGGCGAAAGGGCGCGCTCGAAGATTCGGGTCTTCCCGGAAAGCTTGCGGACTGTGCTGAAAAGAACCCGGAGTTCAGCGAAATATTTATTGTTGAGGGTGATTCTGCCGGCGGCTCTGCAAAGCAGGGACGTGACAGGCATACCCAGGCCATACTTCCACTGAAGGGAAAGATACTTAATGTTGAAAAGGCACGCTTTGATAAAATGCTCAACTCTGATGAGATAAAGATCCTGATAACCGCGCTCGGTACAGGGATCGGCTCGGAAGATTTCAATGCTGACAAAGCACGATATCATAAAATAGTAATCATGACTGACGCAGACGTTGACGGGGCGCATATAAGGACACTGCTCCTGACATTCTTTTTCAGGCAGATGCCGGCACTTATTGAAAAAGGATTTCTCTATATTGCCCAGCCTCCACTCTTCAGAGTAAAGAAGGGCAAGAAAGAGCAGTACATACAGAATGAGGGCCAGCTTGAAAGCCTGCTCTTTGAAATGGCAGTTGATGATATTGAAATCCGGAACGGAAAGAGCCTGACAGGTAAAGCGATCATCCCGTACATAAAGAACCTCTCGAAATTCGAAAAACTACTTGAATGGTTTTCAATAAGAAAAAACGATACTGCGGCAATAAAGGCGCTCCTGCACTGGGAACTGAACAAAGACCTTTTAAAAGACAAAAAGGAATGTACTGCCCTTATTAAAAAACTGAAAAAAGAATTTCCTGACATGTCCGATGAGATCAAGAAAGATGAAGAGCACGAGGCATTAAGAATAAAACTGCAGAGAGACGGACTGAAGTTAACGATTGACGGCGAGTTCCTGGCGTCACCGGAATTCAGGGAGCTGAAAAATCTCTTTTCCGAACTCAGCGGCCTTGGACATCCTCCTTATAATGTGAATTACAAAGAAGAGAAGCATACATTCGACAGTTCCAGAGAACTGTTCGATTTCATTTTGACGATTGCAAAAAAGGGTATCAATATTCAGAGATACAAAGGCCTGGGCGAGATGAACCCCCAGCAGCTCTGGGACACGACCATGAATCCCGATGACAGGACGCTCCTGCAGGTAACTGTTGAGGACTCAATAAAAGCCGAAGAGATCTTCAGCACCTTGATGGGCGACCAGGTTGAGCCGAGGAAAGAGTTTATTTATACGCATGCGTTAGAGGTCAGGAATCTGGATATATAAAAAGAAATTGACGATTGACGAATAGCGATTTACGATTTACGAAGTAAAAAAAGTTCGTCATTCGTCACTCATGATTCGTCAATCCTCACTCTCCGTTCATCCGTTTCTTCTCCTTAGCCCCTACCTAATGAAGTTATTCAATGTCCAACGCCTGGTTATGCCTTCGTTGTTTCTAATTCTTCTTCAATACGCTCAGCTAGAAAAATCTTAAGTAAAGATTGATATGGTACATCTCTCTTATTCGCGAGAAGTTTCAACTCTTCGAGCATTGATTCAGGAAGACGCAGGGAAATTGTTTTTATTGAAGGCTTCAGTTTTGATAATACTACCTTTTTGCCCTTACTCCAATCAATATAATCGGTCGAATCGTGAGTAGCCCAAAACTCTCTTTCTTCGTTTTCATTCTTAAATTTTGGGATTCTCTTTTTCATGAGACTGATACACCTTCCTTTCTTTACGACTCATATTTCTTGCTGATATCACTCTGATTCTATCACTGCGCATAGTAAATACAATAAATAGTAGCCGGTTAATATTTGTATGTCCAAGCGCATAATATCGTTTCTCTTTTTTTGAATGCTTTTCATCATCTGATACAACTAATGGCAAATTAAAAAATATTTGCTCGCATTCAGATGGAGTAACATGATGTCTATTCCATATCTTGTCAGCATTATGATTATCCCATTCAAAACCCGTACAATTAAGTAAGTCTTTATGATCTGCCATTATTTTTTAGTATATATCTATCATATACAACCGTCAAGTTTTATGAAGAAATGAACTTGAATACCCCGTTTTGTAAACGGGGATGAAAAGTTCTCCTTTCAAGTCTCCCCCTTTGGAAAAGGGGGATTAAGGGGGAT
>JBDLIC010000115.1:0-11877 GCA_039715075.1 Nitrospirota bacterium | reverse complement strand
AACCTCAAGAGCAAGGGCAAAAAGGCGATGCTCAGGGAAATCCAGCGTCTGGCAGAACATCAGTTTGCATATATCCGGCAGGGGGCCCCACTGGGTCTTGGACATGCAATTTTATGTGCAAAACCCTTTGTAAATAATGAACCCTTTGCAGTAATATTGAGTGATGATATTATAGACCCGGATGAAAACCTTCTGGCAGAAATGATAAAGATCTCCAACAAATATGATGCTACTGTTCTTGCACTGCAGCGGGTGCCCAAATCGGAGATATCACGTTATGGAGTTATCGCCGGTAAGGAAATAAAGAAAAATGTATTCAAGCTATCCGATATGGTAGAAAAACCAAAAGCTTCTGCTGCCCCGTCGGACCTGGCCATAATCGGCAGATATATACTGACACCGAACATTTTCAGTATTATTGAAAAAACACCCCCGGGCAAGGGAGGAGAAATTCAGCTTACCGATGCAATAAAAACCATGTTAAAAAGAAAGCCGGTGTACGGCTATCTATTTGAAGGCAAACGATATGACGGCGGTGATAAAGTAGGTTATCTGAAAGCTACAGTAGAACTGGCCCTGAAAGACCCTAACCTGAAGGATGAATTCAGGGAATATCTTTTAAATACCCCGTCATTAAAATAGAAAAGGAGCGATAATGGCTGAAATAGATACGATAGAAGAAAGAGAAGTAGAAATTCCGAAGTCGCTTCCAATACTTCCTGTAAGGGACGTTGTCATTTTTCCGTATATGATCCTTCCCCTGTTCGTAGGGAGGGACATATCAATTAAAGCGATCGAAGAGGCATCAGGAGAAAACAAACTTATCATGCTCGTTTCACAGAAGGATGTTAATGTCGAGACACCTTCAGAGGATGACCTCTATAAAGTCGGCACAGTCGGGAGCATTCTCAGAATGCTGAAACTCCCTGACGGACGGCTTAAAATACTGGTCCAGGGCATTGCAAAGGCAAAAGTTTCGGATTTCACTAAAACAGATCCTTTTTTCGTTGGAGATATTGAAAAGATCTTTGACGACGAACTGCCGGAGCTTACCCTCGAAATCGAAGCTCTTATGCGCAATGTCAAAGAACTCGTTGACAAATCACTTGCACTCGGCAAATCCTTTCTGCCTGACATTATTGTTCTTATAGAAAACATTGAAGAGCCGGGAAGGCTCGCAGACCTGGTGGCTTCCAACCTCGGATTGAAGGCTGATCAGGCCCAGGAATTACTTGAGCTGACGGACCCTATTGTGAGGCTTACAAAAATCAGTGAAATCCTGAACCGTGAAGTAGAACTCCTCCTTGTTCAGCAGAAGATACAGTCGGATGTTAAAGGAGAAATAGACAAGACCCAGCGTGAATACTTCCTTAGAGAACAGCTTAAGGCAATACAGAAAGAGCTTGGCGAGATAGACGAAAAAACAGAAGAGATCCTTGATCTGAAGGAAAAAATTGAAAAAGCAAAAATGCCTGAAAAGGTTGAGAAGGAAGCAAAAAAGCAGATTAACCGTCTCGAAAAAATGCACCCTGACAGTGCAGAGGCCGGCACTATCAGGACATATGTTGACTGGCTTATAGAAATCCCGTGGTCAAAAAGCACAAAGGACAAGCTCGATATAAAAAAGGCCAAGAAAATACTTGATCAGGACCATTATGATCTTGAAAAGGTCAAGGAAAGAATACTGGAGTATCTTGGAGTAAGAAAACTAAAGGCTAAAATGAAGGGCCCCATCCTCTGTTTTGCCGGCCCTCCGGGAGTGGGCAAGACTTCTCTCGGAAAATCAATCGCAAGGGCACTGGGCAGGGAGTTTTTCAGGATGTCCCTGGGAGGGATGAGAGACGAAGCTGAAATAAGAGGCCACAGAAGGACATATGTAGGCGCAATGCCGGGCAGGATTATTCAGGGCCTCAAGACAGCGGGCACTAACAATCCGGTATTTATGCTTGATGAAATTGACAAGATTGGTATGGATTTTAGAGGAGACCCTGCATCCGCACTGCTGGAAGTTCTGGACCCTGAGCAGAATTTCGCCTTTGCAGACCACTACCTGGGTGTCCCCTTTGATTTAAGCAATGTAATGTTTATTACAACGGCAAATATGATACACCCCATTCCCTCACCTTTAAGAGACAGGATGGAAGTTCTTAGCCTGTCCGGATATACAGCAGAAGAAAAAGTCGGGATTGCCAAAAACTATCTGATCCCAAAACAACTGGACGAGCATGGTCTTACCGCTAAAAACATAAAGATTAATGACAATGCACTTTTGCATGTCATTACACAATATACAGGTGAAGCAGGGGTAAGAAATCTTGAACGTGAAATCGCAAATCTCTGCCGTAAAGTTGCCAGGAAGACTGCTGAAGGCCAGGTGAAGAAATATGTGATTACCGACAAAAATCTTTCAAAATATCTTGGTGTTCCCAAGTATCTACCTGAAGAAGAAATTAAAAAAGACGAAGTCGGACTTGCAACCGGACTTGCATGGACGGAAGCTGGAGGTGACATTATTTATATCGAAGCGACCATCATGAAAGGAAAAGGCGGCATTACACTTACGGGACAGCTTGGTGATGTAATGAAGGAATCGGCCCATGCAGCCCTCAGTTATATCCGCTCTAAAGCTAAAAGCCTGAAGATCAGCAACAGTATGTTTTCAAGCAACGACATACATATACATGTCCCTGCAGGTGCAATTCCCAAAGACGGTCCTTCAGCCGGTATTACCATGGCCACAGCCATTGCATCTGTATTCACAGGCAAAGCCGTCCACAAAAATATTGCCATGACCGGTGAGGTGACGCTTCGCGGAAGTGTGCTGCCGATCGGGGGATTAAAAGAGAAGACACTTGCGGCAAAAAGAATGGGCATCAACAAAGTCATAATTCCAAAAAGGAATGAAAAAGACCTTGAAGAAATACCCAAATATATAAAGAAAGACATGAAATTCATACCTGTGGAAACCATGGATCAGGTTATAAAGAATGCCCTGAAAAAAACCGTGAAAAGGAGAAAAAGCAGGTAAATTAACCGGTAGATTTAAACCGTCATATTTATATATCTTCATTTAAATCTATTTTCAATCAATAAGCAGGCCTGAGGATTCAGGGTGACAAGGGTTCGTTTGAATGTACTATTAAAAATCGAATCACTCACTTGGACCATTAGTTTTCTGCCCCCAAAAACAATTACAGCCATGCTGCTTTCAAAAACAGGCGAATTTGGACTTATCAAAAAACTGAGAAAACAGTGTTCAGGTAACATGAAGGATGTTTCTGCAGGAATCGGTGATGATGCCGCTGCAGTAAGAATAAAAAAAGATACCGCCATTGTAACCTCAGACATGTTGATAGAAGGAGTACATTTTGACCTGGCATTCACAACATTTTTCCAACTCGGATGCAAGTTCCTCGCAGTCAATGTAAGTGATATATTTGCTATGGGAGGTAAGCCGGAATACTTCCTTGTCAGCCTTGGAATTCCGGGGAGTTTCAATACCTCCCATATTGATGAGCTTTACAAAGGATTAATGAAGATATCAAAAAAATATGGCATAAGCATCGTCGGTGGTGACACATGCAGATCAAAGAGCGGACTTGTTTTAAGCGGCACCCTTATCGGCACAGCCAATAAAATCATAAAACGTTCAGGGGCAAAGGCCGGAGACGGCATCTATGTAACCGGTACACTCGGGGACTCCGCAATGGGATTGCAGCTTTTAAAGAAGCGGAACAGAAGAGCAATTAAATTTCCTTCTGCATCTCCAGCTTCCAGGCTTATGAAAAAACATTTAATGCCCGAACCCGTGCCATTAAAAAATACGTCAGGAGTAACATCAATGCTGGATATAAGTGATGGACTACTGATAGATCTAAATCATATTTGTGAAGAAAGCAACGTTGGAGCTCTAATTCACAAAGACAAAATACCTGTATCCAGAGAACTTGAGGTAACAGCAAAAAAAGCCGGACTTGATCCCCTCCGATTTTCATTGAAAGGTGGAGAAGACTATGAATTACTTTTCACAGCTCCGCCAAATTATAAAACAGCAGCTTATAAAATCGGAGAGATAACTAAAAAAGGCCGTTTTATTATAGATAAAAATGGCAGAAAAACCAGGTTTAAAGCAGAAGGATACGAACACTTTAAAATAAAGGGGTCAAGGGGCCGAGGGGTCAAGGGTTCAAGGGGAAAAAACTCGATTTAGTTGCCTTACTCTCGAACCCTCGAATCCTTGACCCCTTGAACCCTATCTTTTAATTTATGACTTATTTTAAAGACAAATTCAGGAGCATATTTCAGGTAAAGGACTCTCCCCATCATATAGCCCTGGCCTTTGCGCTTGGTGTATTTATGGGTATATCTCCTTTTCTCGGTCTGCACTACTTAGGCGGTTTCTTTTTTGCGTGGCTTTTTCGCCTGAATAAATTAGTTGCCATGGTAGGAGTTACTGTCAGCAATCCATGGACCATTGTTCCCATATCTACTTTCTGCGCCTGGGTTGGGGCTAAATTACTTGGCATTAAGCAGATGTTGCCGGAAGTAGACTGGGGGAGCATATCTTTAACGAAAATGCTGGTATGGTTGAAAAGCCTGGTAACCGATTTTGATAATGTTATGAAACTGATCAATGATTTATGGCCCCTTATCAAGGCCTTTTTTGTCGGCTCCATGGTTGTCTGTACTATTTCAGCAATAGCAAGCTATTTCATTATTCATAACCTGGCAGCCAGATATCAAAAGAAATAATATGCCGCATAAACTGACCCGTACCCATATTCTGCTTTTTGTCCTTACCTTTATTACAACTCTCCTTGCGGGTGCCATTCAGAGAGGTGTTATCCCATGGGAAGAACCTGAAAAAATATATCTCGGATTACCCTTCTCCTTAACGCTGCTTCTTATTCTCCTGACGCACGAGTTATCACATTATTTCATGTCCCGCAAAAATAATGTGTCCGCATCTTTGCCCTATTTTATTCCCGCACCTCCTATCCCGATGATCATAGGAACCTTCGGGGCAATTATAAAAATGAAACCTCCTATTTTTGACAGAAGGGCTCTTATTGATATAGGGGCTTCCGGGCCCATAGGCGGGTTCATCGTCTCTGTATTCGCTGTTGTCATCGGACTTGGCAGTTCAGATATAATCCCGTTAGACGAAATTCACAATCAGGCTGAAATGATTTCACTGGGCGAGTCTCTTCTATTTATTTTTCTCGCGAAACTAACCCTTAACATAGACCCGGATAAATTTACTATCATCCTTCATCCTATAGCCTTTGCAGGATGGGTAGGTTTTCTGGTCACCTCTCTTAACCTGCTGCCAATCGGCCAGCTTGACGGTGGCCATATATCTTACGCACTATTCGGGGAAAGGCACAAACTGATTGCCATAGGGATGATACCGATATTGATTGTTCTGGGAATATTTCTCTGGCACGGCTGGTTATTCTGGGCTGTTTTAGTGTTAATTATAGGATACAAACATCCTCCCGTGGTTTACCCAAATATATTACTTGACAGAAAGAGGAAACTGACCGGATGGATTTCATTAGTAATCTTTTTACTGACTTTCACACCTATACCTATTGAGATAACAGTACCGCATTAAACGTCAATTCATGACAGTCAGTTACTGAGACAAAGCAATTAATATTAATCCAGATTAATTACGGCCAAATAATACTTTTAACACTCCATGGCCGTTTTTTCGTTCTCCATATAATTTACTATTCCTTCTGGATCACATTCTATGCACATATCAATCCCCTGTATTATCTGCATATCTTCACAGAGCATATAAGCCCTCTTCATCTCAAAGTTGGTACTTCTTTCTATAACCAGTTTTTTGGGTCTGTGATAAACTTTGCCGCAACTCATACATATCCAGATAAAATTGTCCTTTGCTTTTTCCAGGCATTTATTGCAGACATAAATTTTCAGACCCGGCTGGATTTCAGTATTGATTGACGTATATTCCTTTTTACATAAAGTGCATTTTTCCTGTTTATTATTAATATCCGTCATTTCATTCTCCTTCCTTCAAATTAACATCAGTTAATTAGCTTGCACCTCCTTTTTTATTTGCTATCTACATGTCTTAATATGCAACTTGTGTGCCCAATGGAAATATAGCTAAAACAGACTATCTCCAAAGCCCGCTCCATGCTTTCAGACAGGCAGCTAAGTATATGCAAAAAAAGCATTTTATTTTTATGTGTTAGCAGAGAAGCTACAAAAGAAGATTTTCCGGACACTATGTAACGAAAGTAACAATTTTATGAAATAATGGGAATAAGTGTGGAAATTGCCGCTTTGTCAATATATTGGCAATTTTAAAAAAGCGGACATACGGGCAAATACAGACAGATGAACAGAGTTCATCTGTCATTCCCGATTAAGGACTTCGGGAATGACAAACAAAGGAGTACATGATTGGCCCAAACAATAACGGAACCATCAGCATTATTGGCAACAAATACTTTCTTGTTAAGTGGATCAGTAGCAACACCGAGAGGAGTATTGTTTACCATTATCTTTTCCTGACCCTTCCTTCCGCAATACTGATCACCGATATAGTTCGGTCCTCGGCATTGCTTGCATAAAATTTTCCGCCAAGGATATCCACATCAAATGTTTCAGCACCGATCTCTATCTTTCCCTTAAATAAACACATTCCTAACCTCCTGTTAAATCATTTTTTTAATTATAGAATTTCCGGTTATTCTCATATATTTAATATCATGTTTTTCGAATATGATTTTCATTATATAGCACGGCAAAATTTCTCCGCAGATAGCGAGATTATAATCTTACCATTCATACTGGAATAATCCGGGAAGATAATCAACAAAATGCAGTACAAATAACGGACAGAAATATCTGCAATTAAAGCAATCTACTCCTTATTTTATGATAATCTGGATATGGGTTTTTCCTTCTGCCTCAGCTATCTGGAGCATAAGTTCCCTGTCACTCTTTTTTGCGGTGATCATGTTCATCTGAGGCATGTTCATAGTGTTCTCGATACCCCAGCCGCCGGAATTCAGTTTTCCCTTGTAATAATTTAATGCATCTGCCATGGAATTGCCCGTTTCAATACTGACCTGCTGCATATTGCTTTTTGATTCTGTCTGTGAAAAAATTATACTGCCACCCGAAATAACCGGAATTTCAGAGGGCCAGTCTTCAGGCAGCTGTCCCTTGTTTACGGTCATTTTGAAAGTTTCACCTTCTTTGGTCTTTATCGTAATATCCGCTTTCTCACCTTCACTGTTAACTTCCACTTTGCCGCCGTCAGATTCATATGTCTGGGTTTTTGATTTGCAGGCACTAAAGCCAGCCATGATAAAAAAGGAAAGCAATAACAGGAATAACCTAAATGAATATTTCATAAAACTCCTCCTTTAAAATATTTCCATTCATTCTATGGGTTTCAGCAAATGAAATCAAGGCAAAACAGCAGTAACATCCATTTTTTAATATTTATAAAACTGCAGGCCACAGAGAAATAAATTCAGCATTTAATTAAAGAAAACAATTCAGATGAAAGTTAACTAACATATTGACAGTTATAATAAAACTTGATATAAGTTAATAAAGGACACCGCTCGCCATCGACTGAATATATACTGGGATAACAACTTTTCCAGATCACAGATTTTGATAAAGAAAATATGAAAGTTAATAACAGGACAAAGGCACAGCAGGCCACATCTGCTAACGCTGACAAGAAGATGGATAACAGGCTCCAGGAGTCAGAGGAAGCTGTACTTAATATCGCGAAAGGAATTTCCGCCACAACCGGAAAAGAGTTTTTCAGCTCCCTCATCGAACACTTAGCCACCATGTTAAAGGCTGACTATGCATACATCGCTGAACTTCTTCCTGACAATCCGGGCAGTGCAAAAACCCTCTCTTTAATTGCAGGCAATCAAATGATCGATAATATCGAAGTAGACCTGGCAGGCACTCCATGCGAAAAGGTTCTGGAAAAAGAGACCTGTGCTTTTCCATCGGATATTCCTGAGAAGTTCCCGAAGGCCCACATGATGGCCCAGATGGGAGTGCAAGGTTATATTGGAACCACCCTTTTCAGTTCCTCGGGAAAGGGAATAGGGCTTATGTCCGCAATGTTTAAAAAGCCCGTCAAAAATACATCCCTCGTAAAATCATTGCTCCAGATATTTGCCGCCCGTGCATCAGCCGAGCTGGAGCGCAGGCACTCAGAAAAGGCATTACAAAATGCCCATGTTGAACTGGAAATGAGGGTAAAAGAACGCACATACGAATTAGAGGCAGCCGTAAAGCTTCTCGAGAAGGAAATCAACAGCCATAAAGTTACCGAACAAAGTCTGCGCGACAATGAGTTGCGCTTTCGCGCAGTTGCTGATTCCACCTCTGATCTCCTATGGGATGGAAATGTTAATGACAACACGCTACAATGGTTTGGTGATATTGACGGCATGCTAGGATACGGCCCTGGAGAGTTTCCAAGAACAATTGAAGGACATTTAGAGCATATTCATCCTGATGATCGTAAATCCGTTATCAAATCTATTAAAAAAGCTGTGGAATCCGGAAAGGACTTTAATTCGGAGTATAGAATACTCTGCAAGGACGGAACCTGCCGCTACTGGGATGAGCGCGGCAAGGCTATCGGTTTTCAAGAGGGAAAACCGGTCAGGTGGGTAGGTGCAGTTTCTGATATAACCGAGCGTAAAAAGACTGAAGAGGAACTTCTTAGTGCAGAAAAAGAATTGAAGTCACATGCCAATGAACTCATTGAAAGTAATGCCGCGTTAAAGGTTTTACTGAAACAACGTGAGCAGGACAAGTTAGACTTTGAGAATAATATTATGTCCAACATTAAGCATCTGATTATGCCTTACATTGAAAAACTGAAAACAAACGGGCTGGAAAAGGACGGCCTGGCTTATTTAAGTATTATTGAGTCAAACATGAAAGAGATAGTTTCTCCTTTTGCAACTAAATTATCATTTCAATTCCTGGACTTTACCCCACGGGAAATAATGATAGCCGACCTGATAAAAGACGGCAAACATGATAAAGATATCATGGAAATACTAAATATATCCCTGGACACTGTTAAGACCCATCGAAAAAATATCAGGAAAAAACTTGATATTTACGGTAAAAGAATCAACCTGAGAACCAAGCTTTTATCTCTCATAAAATAGGTATTTTCCATCACCTCTTAATGCCTATTCATTAATCCTTAACTATAGCACTAATTTATTGCATAATAGTTGCTATATACTGGATATTCAGCGTATTTTGCTAGAACCTTAACAAAGAATTGCCTGTACAGCAACATGACATTCGATATTGACGAAGAAATCAAACAAAAATCTGACAGGTGCAGAGACGGGTTTTCCTGCCTGAGGGGAGAAAATAAGTGTCTTTGTGAAGTTGAGAGCTTCATTAATAATAAACTGCTTTTTATTAAACCGGATAATGGCGGGGCATGTGAGTACAAAACATCTTTTGGTTACTCGTATTATTGTGGCTGTCCTGTAAGAAAGGAGCTGTTCTTTCGCTACAAAGTATAGCTGTCTGTCTTGGCAGACAAACAGTGATATTGTCAACAAAAACCCTGATCTATAAGAAGTCATATGAAGCTAAACAAAAAGACAAAAGACGAACTCATTCAGGAACTGATTAAGTCTGACGAAAGGATTTCAAAACTTGAGGCACTTCAACTCAGCCATAAAAAAGCAGCCAGAATATTGCGCAAGCGGGAAGAAGAACTTAAAGCTGCCATTGAATCGACTAGTGACGGCATTTTTATGATAAACACCGAGGGAAAGATAATACACTTTAATAATCGTTTTGCAAAAATGTGGAACATTCCCTTAAAACTGCTCAGAGCCGGGAATGATGATAAACTGGACAGCCTTTGCAGAGAACAACTAAAAGAACCGGAAGATTTTTATTTAAAATCTGAAACTCATAATAAATCGCCCAAGACAGTTGTTGATACTCTTTCACTAAAGGATTCCCGGATATTTAAACGACATGTGAGACCCCTGTTAATTGATGGTAAAATCGTGGGTTGCGCATGGAGCTTTCGAGATGTCAGCAGGCAAATAAAAGAAGAGACAGAACTTAAACATGTGTCCGCCGAACTGGACAATACAAACAAAATGATTGAGCAGATCATTAATACCGCATCACACGATATACGTGCTCCTTTATTCAATATAGAAGGATACAGCAAAGAAATAGCAGCTTCCGCAAAAGAGCTGGCCTCTGTTTGCCAGAAAACTAATTTACCGAAAAAATTTAAAGACACTGCATCTCGACTGATTGACGAGGTATTGCCTGATTCAACCAAATATATCAATGCAAGCATACATAAAATCAACTCGCTTGTGGCAGGACTTATAAAATTTTCTCACACAGGCAGCGTGGAACTCAATAAAGAACATCTGGATATGAAAAACACCCTGTCTTACATAGTAGATATTTTTGAATTCCAGGCCAGAATGCAGGGTGCAAAAATCAAGATATCTGAATTGCCTCCATGCATCGGAGACAGGTCACAGATAGACCAGGTATTTTCGAATCTCATAGATAATGCCCTGAAATATCTCGACCCTTCGCGACCGGGCCTGATTTTGATTTCAGGACACAATAATCACATGCAGACAACCTATTGTGTAACAGACAACGGCATCGGTATTGCCCCTGAAGATCATGAGAAAATATTCAATATGTTCCACCAGATCACCCCGTCCGAAAGTAACGGTGAAGGATTAGGCCTGTCAATTGTGCAAAAAATAATAGAAAGACACGAAGGAAAAATATGGATAAAATCAGAACCTGATAAGGGAAGCAGTTTTTTTCTGTCTTTACCATCATAAAAAAGGCGGAAGGCTAAGGGCTGTAGCGCAGGGGTAAAACCTTTAGTCTTTCGCCTTTTTTTATGGTCTTTCATAACTTCAAACCGGTTAATGTAGGGGCAGGTCTTGCGCCTGCCCTTATATCAAGGTGCCATTATTCTGGTTCGCCATTTATATCCTTTGATCATTTAACACCAGGGCAGGCACAAGACCTGCCCCTACATTATATCCTTCTTTTCTTCCTCAACAGCATCACCAATGTTCCCAAAAGGCAGAAACAGGCGCCCACGGTCAATGCATTCTGTGTCCCCGTAAAATGGGCAAGGCTGCCCAATGCCAGATTCCCCAGAGGGGCCATACCGAGAAACATTGTTGTAAATGAACTCATCACTCTTCCCCTTAGTTCATCAGGGACCTCAAGCTGAATCAGGTTATTGGCAGTCGCTATCTGGTTTATCGCCCCTACGCCGGCAAGATAGAGCATCGCATAGGAAATCCATATAGTTTCGGACATTGAAAACACAAGCAGCGCAATAGAGAATACTACCCCTGAAACAGCTACAGTCAGATCTCCTTTTAACGTATCACTTCTCAGGGCAAGGCTTACAGCACCGGTAAACGCACCGGCACCGGCAAAACCCATAAGAATACCAAGCCCTGTCTCCCCTGTCTGAAGAATATCTCTCGCATACACAGGCAGAAAACTTATATATGGGAATCCGAAGAAACTGATAATGCCGACAGATATCAACAGGGTATATACTTCCGGATGATGAAATATGTATGAAAGCCCTTCCTTCAATTCAGGCAATACTCCTGGTTTTGGAGCTGACCTCACTCCATCCGGCCCAAATTTCATTCTGAGCAGTGCCACGATTGTTGCCAGGAAACTTAATGCATTTATAAAAAAACAGGCAGCCAGGCCGATTATCCCCATGAGAATACCTGCTATCGCCGGCCCGATCATCCTTGCCCCGTGCAATGCGGAAGAATTCAGGGCTATTGC
>JBDLIC010000114.1:0-11905 GCA_039715075.1 Nitrospirota bacterium | reverse complement strand
ATCCCGGCAGTTTGTCTGTTTTTCATTGCTCCGCATGAGATTAACATTAACGTCATTGACAGAATTGTTAATAAAAAAAGTGTTTTCTTTAACATTTTTTCCCCTTCCCCACCAAATATATACGAACAGACTGTTCGTATCATTCTTTATTCTTGTATCTTAATTTTTATACTGATCAAGAAAAGTGATTCGAATCACTTAAGGGGTAAAGTCTTTTTTCTTGCGGTACAGGATACTAATGCTGAACTTTCTTAAGTCATGATCCATTGTAATACTATTTAGCTGTTCTTCCTCTGCCATGCCGGAGTCTGGCTGATTTCCTCCATGATTCTCCGGTAAGACGAAAGTCTGGATTCAATAATATCAGCAGTTTGAGGGTCGGTGTCCCCGCTAAAAAACGCGCACCCTTTGCTCGATGGTTCATGCCGGCAATTGTTAAATTTGCAGGTCAGGGATATGGCAAGAAGGTCCGGAAAGAAATTGATCAGCTCTTCCGGTGAAATATCATCCAGGGAGAATGACCGGATTCCGGGAGAATCTATAATCCTGAATGCTCCACAGTCAATCATTTCCGACCAGCTCGTAGTGTGGGACCCCTTGCCGCTCCTCCCGATCTCGCTGCTTATCAACATTACCTCCTTGTCGCTGATGGAGGTTATCAACTTGCTCTTTCCTACCCCGGATTGGCCAAGAATTACTGCTTGAGTTTTAACAAGTCTTTCCTGGAGATCTTTAAAAGATCCTCTTCCAAATCTGGATAGATTTTCCGGATACTTTGCAGAAACTTCGAAGCATTCGATCCCGATATTTTCAAATCTCCGCATCTCAAAATCAATATCAAAGTCACTTTGAAATTCATCCATTTTGTTGAAAATAACTATCGCCGGCACATCCCATTGGAAAGTTCTAACGGCAAATCTATCAATAACACCTTGCTTGTAAGGTGGTTTTGAGACACTTGTGGCAATAATCACAAGATCACAATTTGCAGCAGTTATCCTTTTTTTTCTCTCACGAATAATCATTCGAAAAATTTCGTTTGTCCTCTCAATAAGCTCTACGATTTGATAATCGCTACCGGTTTTTTCTAAAAGAACTTTGTCGCCTGCCACGAGCTGATTTTCTTTTAAAACAGTCCTTTTTGCACGAGCTGAAACAGTTTCATTTTCACTCTCAATTTTGCAAAGAAATTCTTTTTTATGTGCTTCGTAAATCTGGGCCAGGATTTTCAATGATTGACTCCTAATCAGGCATAAAAATTGATGATATACCAGCGGACTCAAAACCTGCAAGCCCGAATTTCGCAACCTGGCATCCGGATCTTGCCCGGTGAAACCTTCAAAATACAATTTTCGCCCTTGTTCAGGATATGAAAAGCAATTGCGGATTATGGATAACCCCTCTGTTTGCTGATGGTTAGAAGAAAAGCTCACAGTAAAAAATGCGACCCTGCATACTTAAGTTTTTTTTAAGGCCTGCCGTTAAAAAAGTTAAAGATCATAAAAATCAGGAGGCAATAAATGAGTGATTTAGAGGGATGGTCAAGGGTGATTGAAGAGAATGATGATCAGGAAGATAAGGAAAAGCAGTTAAAATCGATAAATAATGACGAATTAGCAATTACGAAGAGTTAAAAAGACAATTACGAATTACGAAAAAAGATGCGGACAGTTGCAACTGTTTCAGCAGCCCAGTAACAGACTGTTTTAAATCTTCAAAAGCAATTATAATATCCAGGAAGGTATATGAATAGAAAATGGCAATAAGACTTGAATCAATAAACCTGATTATCCCTTTAAAGAATATCAACTATAGTTATTCCGGTGGGTTTGAACTGTTTCTTCAACATTACCAAAGCAGGTTTGGGGATACATTCTGGCATGATGCCCTTCTTTTCCGGGCTGGAGCCGTGAATCCTGCGGAAATGAAATCCCTGGTCCTGTTCTGGCAGCAGAAAGGCCTGGTCCCATATGAAGAGACAGATGAAAAAAAGAAATGGAAGGACATGTGTGTAATTGAATCCTCTCATGCTGAACCGACTCTCCCATGTGACTGGCTTGAAGTAGATCATGAGAATAATAGCGTCTTTCTAAAAGGAAAGCCAAAAGGCAGGATAATCGGCAGGGAAGAGATCAAGTTGTTTTACAGTTAGGCTGATACTATTGCCTCAATAAACCTCTCCACAAGATACGCAAGATACTCTATATCTATATAATCCTCAGCGCCGCTGTCAAATAAGATTTTGCATTCAGCATCAAACTCTTCATCAGCTGTATAGAATGACAGATAGAGGGGCACATGGGGCAGAAGATAAAAAGAGCAGAAATAGTCAGCCTTTGCCTTGCCTTCACCCTCGACTCCTCCCATTTCCGCACAACGTTTTTTTAATTCATCAAGGTCGTTTCCGAATGTGCCGGCTATCTTCTTCTCAGCATTACTCTGGAATGCCTTAACATGTGATGCAGTATTAGGGAAGTGCCCGAGTGTAAGCCAGTCTCCTGTCAACTGGCTGCTTCCTTTACGGCGTACATAATCATAAATGATAATCTTTGTCCATGGATCAGGGCAGTATTTATCATTCTCGAACAAACCTTCTTTCCGCAGTTCGTATACCCTGTTAATCATCCTGAGCCTGATTGTATCCCGGCCGTCCAAGGTCTCATAGCCCCCACCGATTATTTCAGCAGTCTCTCTGAAGTTTACTGCTGTTGCCTCTTTTTCAAGTTCATTGCTCACCTGTTCATAATCACTAAAGGACCCTGAGCCGGAGGTTTGCTCTTCCGTAATATCTTCATCAATGAAAGGGCAGTCGGTCAATTGCGCCCCGCCTGTCTTCACCTTCTGGGCAAAGGCCATGCAGGTAGACAGGCCGCACTTTCCGCAGTTCGTGCCCGGAAGCTTTTTGTAAATTTCTATCATTGTTTGTCCCATGAAATACAGTAACACATATTTTCATGGTTAGGAAGTGGGTAGTGCCGGGGAATCCCGGGCTGAAGTAAAGGCCCCTTCCACATGGAGGGGGCCTTCACCGGTTAATTACAGTTTTACAACATTGATCGCCTTGGGGCCTTTAGGGCCGTTCTCAGTATCAAAGCTGACAGTGTCACCTTCGGCAAGGCTCTTAAATCCGTTGCCCTGGATAGAAGTATGATGCACAAATGCATCGCTTCCGTCTTCACACGAAATAAATCCAAAACCTTTGCTGTCATTAAACCATTTTACAGTTCCCTGGTTCATTTTTTTACCTCCTTATCTATAAATTGAAATCTCAGAAGGTCGCGACAATTAAAAAAAACCACGAAGATCAAAAATCTTCGCGGCCTTATCAACTACAAAAACTTCTAAAACTCTGGTACTAAGCATAGCATGTCATTAAACAGTCCGTCAAGGCGAATAAGGCAGCGCAACATTTATCTGTAATCCTGTTGCCTGTTAACCTGTTTTTTATCTTTATTAATCCTGTTAATTTTTTTAGGAGTCGGTTTTTCTAAACAAGCTTTACAAATCGTTGAACCTTTTGCATCATAACACCCGTCTTTATCAATTGTTTTTTCTAAATCATCACAATATATTTTTACATTTTTTATATGTGGTTTTTTCTCTTTCATATTAATATTGTGGGCTTCATTTGATTTAATAGCAAGGGAAATCTGTGCGAAAGAACAAAAGTGCAGGAGCCCTGTTGATTACTTATCTTCCTCAACCATAAGCCCCTCAAAATCCTTCATTATCTGATTAGCCTTCCGCTCAGAAAGCAGAAAGGGATATTCACTGCGTGAAGAAACCGCAGGATACTGTTCGTCTTTTTTCTCAAAGAGAGAAATAGTGTATGTATACAGGCCTTTGAGGGTTGCTGTGAAAATAGGGGATATGAGATCTTCTTTTGTTTTATCTACTATAAAATCATCGCACTGCAAGGCAGATAGTGTACTTACTATTCCGTCTACTTCACTGTCTTTTACTTTCTTTCCTTCAGCAGTCGTCCATTTCTGTACTTCTTCCTCCGGTGCATGAGGGTCTTTCCCGGCATCAGCCACATCAACCGAAACAGGGGCAGTGGTTCTTATAATCGTCAGTTCTTCTTTGTCCTTTTTCAGTACAATCTCCGAAATATCATCACTGAAAGACATCACCTTTTTATCACGGAGCTCATTCACTGTCCTGTCGAACTCACGCCTGATCGTCCCCCTGGAATGATACACGCGATGGTTGTCATCAATCATGACAAAGGTCTGGTGATGGGTTGGAGTATTTTTGCCTATTCTGATTTTACGCAAAAAGCTGTCACCTTTGAATGCCTCTACTGAAACCCTGCTCTTATCATCCAGCTCATACATGGCATAGTTCCTTGACTCTGACGCCAGCGCTGTAAGAGTGAGGCCTGAAATTGCTTTCAGCATGTTCTCAACCAGTGTACTGTCCGCAGGATATTTCTTGTCACTGATAAGCCATTTGTCGTTTTCCCGTACCAGTTTAATGTCAACATCTTTCTTCTTAATGATTATTTTTGAAATGTCGCCTGTCTGGATCTGTTTGACATCAGGCATTTCGTAATGGGTCTTCTCATCCTTGCGATTTGAAATATAAAATGCGAGAACAGCTATGAGAAAGAAAAGGATTGCAAGTTCATTTTTGCCCTTCATTATATTACTCCTTTATGGTGAGTATCGCTATCAACACCTGGGCGGACTACCGTTTGCCCTACCGGCTGAAAATCTTCTGGATCATCCGCTTTCTTGCGGAGCGTCTGCCCCAGACAATTACCCCTGCGATCACCACCAGCACCGGCAGTCCGGCTATATTTACCGTCTTGATTGCTGTCTTTGATGCGGGCGTTAAATCATGCAGCGGGTTGAACCGCTGTGTCTTGCTGCGCATTACCGCTATATCTCCCCTTCCGTTAAGGTAATCGATCATGTTCATGATAAACTGGGCGTTCGGGGTTTTCCCTTCAGCGTCAACTATATTGTCTTTCAGTATTTCAGAGGTCCCTACAAGGAATATCTTTGCCGGCTTGCTCTTTGTGAGAGTGGCGCTTTCGCTTTTGATGGCAGACATGTCAATGCCCGGGTCTTCTGTTTTCTCTTTATCTTCTTCTTTTATTTCCGCGCCCTCCGCTTTTTCAGGCACATTCTTCTCAGGGATATCTTTTCCTGCAAAGTAACCTGGGAACGATCCTTCCACTACATATGCCATTGGAAAGCTCCGGAACTTGTCTGCACCATGCGGGGGTCTTATATATGTTGGATCAAGATTAACCCTGCCCGCCATCTCCCATGACCTGTCGGAAGATGAGAGGAGCCTGTCCGCATGAAGTTCATTATCCCTTATCTTCTGCTCATCAACCTCTACAGGGGAAGACTTCAAGAGCACAAGCCCTTTAATGTTCTCCATATACTCCGCGTCTTTACTGATCTTCTCATTCTTGATTATCGGTGCAAAGTAAATATTTCTCTCTCCCCCTCCAAGCTGTCTCGGCATCCGCTGTTTATAGCTGTTTTCATCCATTACAATGGATTTCCGGACACTCAGGCCGTAATTGTTCAGCAGTTTTTCGAGGCCTGTGTTTAAAGGCATCCAGAAGGACCGCTGGAGCTGGTTCATCATCGGTTGCTGGCCCTGCCGGGGTTTCACTTCATTGAATGAGTCCATAAATACGGCAAGGCTTTTTCCTTTCATCAGGAACTGGTCAATCTGGTACAGTTCATAATCAGTAAAGTTTTCCTTTGCACCGGCAATGATCAGTGTTGATATACCATCAGGGATTCCGCCGTCTTTCAGGCTGACCTGTTTTATCGAGTATTCCCCTGATAACAGTGTATTCAGACTCGAGATGGAATCCTGCTGCTGCATTCCCGCAAACATCGGCGGCATCCCCCCGCTGATCGTCAGGGTACCGTGGTCGGCAAGGTAACCGATCCCCTCATTGATATCAATAACATTCTCAATCGTCTCATTGATTGCATCTTCAAGCCCGGACAGGTCGGCAAGCTGATACTGTGTTCCGAATATGGGAAGGCGTATTACTTCGATCAGTTCAAGGCTCTCAGAGTTATCTCCATGCTCAACAACAATACCGGCATATCCCCTGTCAGCCGAGATTGCCTTTCCCCTTCTGTCTTTGAATCCGTCCCAGTTCAGGAGAATAATTTTGTACTTCATAGCCTGTTTCTCATCGTCCGGATTAATGGTCGGATCGAGATATTCAAATGAGAGTTTGCCGTAATTCTTGTCATTCAGCTTATTAACAATGCCTTCGATCTTTCCCGGCAGGGAGGTCAACCCCGAGATGTTCATATACGGGCCGACAACCTTAAGAGATGAAGACAGGACCAGTTTGACCGAAACTTTATCTTCCAGCCTTAAGAGGGCGCTTATCTTGTTATTCATTTTCCTGATCGATGAAGTGATTTTATATTCAAGGCCGTCTGTTGAGGTAATGGTCGGGATCGGTTCAATAATATCTCCATGTATAAGGGCCATCCCCATATATGCCTTCTGGAACTTCACCTCGTCCTGCTCAATATTCTGTATCTGGACAGGATAAACACCATAGCTCTTCGCAATGTCCTGGTTCTTTCCTGATTCATCATTCTCCTCGCCCGATACATTATAGAACTGGTAATTAAAGTGCCTGCCGCCGGCCACCGCGTACTCTTCAAGGAGGTCATGAAGGTAACGTTCGACATTGTTGTAAGGAGCAGGCAGGTTGCTGTTAAAGAAGACCTTGACAGTAAGCGGTTCTGAAAGAGTTGAAACCACTTTTTTACTCGCTTCGGAGAGGGAATATATTTTCTGGGACGTAAGGTCCAGCCTGAAGAAGAGTGTAATACCCGCTACATTAAGCAGAACTATTACAACAAGATATATCAGGAATTTTGAATATCTGCCTGTATCTATCTTTTTCTTTGCCGGCATAGCTTATTTCTTCTCCTGAATTACAATGTTTGTGCTGTAAAGCATAACAAAGCAGACACTGATGAAATACAGTAAGTCCCTTGAATCAATAATCCCCTTCGACACGTTCATAAAATGAAAGTCAGCGCCCAGGTACTGGAAAAAACCGAGTGCAGACTCCGGGAGAAAGAAGAGCATCTTGTCTATTAACGTAAGCAGGAAGCATAAAGACATCCCTGTAATGAATGCAATAATCTGGTTCCGGGTCAGAGATGATGCAAACAGTCCTATCGCAGAAAAAGAGGCGCCCAGCAGTATTGCCCCGATATATCCGCCGATCACCGGCCCCCAGTCAAGGTCTCCAATGACTGAAATAAATACAGCATAGAAAAAAGTCGGTACCAGCATAATAATGACAAAGGCCGCTGAAGCCATAAATTTACCTATAATAATATCGAGTGTTGAGACCGGCATGGTCAGGATCAATTCATAAGACCCTGTATTAAACTCCTCTGAAAAGAGCCGCATGGTAATGGCTGGTATCACAAATGAAAAAACGATCGGCAGAAGAGAAAAGAAGCTCCGCATCTCGGCCTGACCGTAAAGAAAAAAGGTGGAAAAGAAAAACCAGCCGGTTAATATAAGAAAAATCGATATAACTATGTAGGCAATCGGCGAAATGAAATACCCTTTAAACTCTTTTTTGAAAATATTTAATATACTGGTCATATCAGCTGCCCCTCGTCAGTTCTCTGAATATTGTCTCGAGCGTCCTCGTCTCCCTGTGGAACTCCAGCAGCGGCCAGTCACTGTTTTTAATGACTTCATAGATATCAGGCCGCACATCTTTTTTCCCGCTGCATGCGAGATGAAAGCTGATTGTCTCACCTTCCGTATCCGAGAGGATCACATCACTGACTTCCGATATTGCCTGAAAGGAACCCTTTACGTCATCGAAATTGCCGTGCTTTACTGAAACATGAATAACATAATCACTGCCCGCCTCACGCTTGAGCTCATCGGTCGCACCGTCGGCAACGATTTTCCCTTTATTGATAATTACTATCCTGTCACAGGTTGCTTCCGCTTCACTCAGGATGTGGGTTGAAAGGATAATGGTTTTTTCCTTCCCGATCCTTTTGATAATGTCCCTTATCTCAATTATCTGGTTCGGGTCAAGGCCTGACGTGGGTTCATCAAGGACAAGAATCTCCGGATCGTTCATCATGGCATGGGCAAGCCCTACCCTCTGCTTATAGCCCTTTGACAATTCATTGATAGGCCGGTGCATGACTTCATTGATGCCGCACATGTCGGCAAGCTCTTTAATGCGGGAGTCTGAAGCTGATTTTTCTATCCCCCGAACATCTGCTACGAATTTCAGGTAATCATACACGAGCATGTCGGGATAGAGCGGAGCGGATTCAGGGAGATAACCAATAAGCTTTTTTATCTCAAGTGAATGCTCAAGTATATTATAGTCCTTGACCTTGATATTGCCTGATGTCGGCTGAAGGTAACAGGTGAGCATCCTCATGGTCGTTGTCTTGCCTGCACCGTTAGGACCCAGCAGCCCGAGGATTTCTCCTTTTTTTATCTCAAAACTGATCTCATCAACGGCGCATTCATTGCCGTAATATTTTGTTATGTTATCTATCTGAATCATATATATAACCGTTCCAACCGTTCAAGAAGATATTTTTTCGAGAAAGTTATTTTAAACAAAGAGACGGGGCTTTTTCAATATGTCTATAAATTGATGCCCTGCTTAAATTCCCCTCCCGAGTCGGGTCTCACGAGGGTCGATTCGACTTTCGCAAAGAGGGGCCAGGGGAGATTTTTCAATTAAATGAAATTCAATTTTCATAAAATCCCCCTTAATCCCCCTTTTCCAAAGGGGGAAACATAAACAATATTAATTAACTGTCACTGTTGTCTTATTCACACCGGTATTTCCCGTCTGGGGATCATATGCATAAACCATGATCTCATATGTACCTTTCTCTGAAACGCTTGCCATCCCCTTAAATGTACTCGGTCCGGCAAATTTCATATCTACAGTACCGGTGATTTTACCTTTATGTTTTACAAGTGCTTTTATTTTATATTTACTGGAATCCCATAACCCGCCCGGGGTCAATTTACAGCCTCATATCATTACAATTCTGGCCTGTATAGGGATGTCCGCTTTGCTGCCGGCCAGCTTAACTTCCTTTGCGGTCTGTGTATGGATTGAAAAACCCGGAACTTCCACAATCACTCCGTCACCGGTCATGTGCTTCCCCGGTATCAGCCAGACCTGTGTAGAGCTTTTAATCGTATCCGGTTTAAAACCGTACGGTGCTTCTACATCTATAGTGACAAGCCTGGGTTCATCAATTTCAATTACTGTTTCGAACTTTGCGGTTGAAGAGTCTGTCAGCCTTCCAAACCTCACATGCGGGGCAACCATTATCTTTTGAGTATTACCGGTACCGCCGGCTGTTAATCCCTCAGCCAGGACATTTCCTGTCTCACTGTCCTTTACTACAATACGGGCCCCTCCCATTGAGGTGCCTACAAATTTTGCATCCTTGGACTTTGCCCTGATAATCAGTTTTGTCGGGAGAGCTTCTGCAATGCCGAATGATAAAATTCCGGCAAAGAGGACTGCCGCAGTCAGAATCTTTTTCATATTTACCTCCTGTATATGTTTTATAAACTAATTATGCGCAATACACAGTTTATCAAAAACCGGAATTATATGCTGGCTGTATTATTCTATAAAAAAGAATTAATTAGAGGCATTGAATCGTCATTCCCGTTGTCTGTTGAGCGGGAATCCAGTCTTTTTAGCAATTTCTGGATGCCCGATTAAAGACTTCGGGCATGACAAAAATGAAAAAGGCAGTTTATACACAGGCTCTAATTGATCTTTTTTTCTTGAATAATAATGGATATTTACGATATTATTGCAGAACTCCGCATTATGCTTAAGAAAAACAAAATATACTTCCGGAAACTATGATTTTTGAAATCTCTATTGATATATTCAAACGAAAGGATTATCACCTATGTATAACCTCGTAAGCTTTGCCGGAATATTTATCCTGATGTTGTTCGCCTGGCTATGCTCCACTGACAGAAGGGTCGTGAACTGGAGGGTTATCATATGGGGCTGTGTCCTTCAGTTATTATTTGCCCTCTTTATTTTTGTCATTCCTGCAGGCGCCAACATATTCATGTTCATAAATGATGCTCTTGTGAAAATCATTGATGTCGCAAGCTCAGGAACCAGATTCCTGTTTGGCAGGCTCGCACTCCCGCCCGGAACAACAAACGAGTGGGGAGAAGAGTCACTCGGATTTATCTTTGCCGTACAGGTCCTGCCGCAGATAATATTTTTTGCCAGCCTCATGGCGGTCCTGTACTATGCAGGACTCATGTCCTGGCTTGTAAGGATATTCGCAAAGATATTCACCAGGCTCATGAAGGTCAGTGGTGCTGAATCGCTCTGCGCATCAAGCAATATCTTTGTAGGCATTGAGTCTGCAACCACTGTCCGGCCCTATCTGGAGAGAATGACCCGTTCGGAGCTCTGTACAGTATTAACAGCCGGCATGGCCACCATTGCTTCAACTGTTCTGGCTATATACATACTGATATTGCAAAAGCAGTTCCCTACAATAGCCGGGCATCTTGTGTCTGCCTCGTTTCTTTCGGCACCCGCGGCAATTATTATGTCAAAGATCCTGCTCCCGGAAACTGAAACGCCGGAGACTCTCGGGATGGACATAAAACCCTGCTACGAAAGAGAGTCATCTGTTATTGAAGCTGTTATTAACGGCGCTAATGCCGGACTTAAACTGGCGGTTGGAGTAGTAGCCCTGCTGATCGCCTTTCTCGGGCTGGTCGCACTGCTTGATTTTCTTTCCGTAGGTGCGGGGACAAAAATAAACAGTTTTTTAAATCTTAGTATTGACTGGTCATTGAAGGGACTTTTAGGATACCTTTTTTACCCGTTCACACTAATTATCGGTGTCCCGCCCTCAGACGCAGTTGAGATAGCAAAGGTAATCGGCGAAAGGGCGATTGTGACCGAGACAAAATCCTACATGGACCTTGCTGACCTGATTTCCAAAGGCTCATTGAATGACCCCCGTTCTGCGTTTATTGCAACGTATGCCCTGTGCGGTTTTGCCCATGTCGCGTCAATGGCCATATTTGTGGGAGGGATATCGGCGCTTGTCCCCAAAAGAACAGCTGACCTCTCAGCAGTCGGGCCGCGCGCGCTCCTGGCAGCAACCCTTGCCTGCCTTATGACCGCATCGGTTGCAGGGACTTTTTTCCGAGGCGGATCAATACTCCTGGGGCAATAGGCCTGTAATTTTACATACAAGTTCTTTATTTGAATAAAAGGATAGCAGGCACTGGAAAAAGCTCTGTGTGAAGAACGGAAAGCTAATCCTGAAAAACGGGCAGACCGCTCTTAAGAAACCATTTTTTCTCAGACACATCATATTCCCACAATTGTTTGTCTATCATAACTTTTTCTATTAAATACCTGATGTGATAATACTTTATTTCTACGGTCTGCATTGCCTGCATTCCGTCATTTTCTACCTTTCCTCCGAGCACTTCGTATGAGGTCACCTTATAGTCCCTCATGCTGCTGTAATCACCGGTATAGTGAGATTTATCAGGTTTTTTTATATAATTTTCTGTCAGTTCATAATAGCCCCACCGTATGGCGTTTTCGTAGCTGTTTATCACAGCGTCAAGCGAATCCATTCTTTTCTGCTCATCCAGACTGGCGCAGCCTGTGATCAAAATTATTAGTACAATTATTATATGTCTGATCATGAAAATTCCCCGCAATAAATGTTCACAGAATTACCGGTTAAGATAACACAAATCAACCTGCTTGTTTAGTGAAGCTCCCCGCCTACAAGGCGGGGCATCAAAAAGAATAACTTTATTAATGATAATGCAGTCTGTATTCCCCTCTTTGGTAAAGAGGGGTTAGGGG
>JBDLIC010000113.1:0-11957 GCA_039715075.1 Nitrospirota bacterium | reverse complement strand
CGTCATCCGGGGCAAATTGTCAGGTTGCTTCCAAAAGACATTTCTCAAACAATTCTGTTTCCGTCTAGTGCTTGAAAAATTTTGGGGGAACTCCTGTTATATAACGATTGTGAATTTATTAGAAAAAAAGTTATAATTTATAATGACCGGAAGTTAACAATGCTCTGTTTTCTCTGTATATCTGTTTTTTTCTAAAGTTTTTAATAACTATTCCGAAAAAAAGTGTGCTGGGAAATCTGTCTTATGATTGTATCTGACCGAGAGCAGTTTATTGGCAAATGAATTCCTGGTTATTTTGTTAATCATCGAAGGTGTTGATGGCTTGACATTACCTTTTAGTGAGTGTAAATATATTTTACGGGGTTATATAAATGGCAAAAGCTTGTTGTGATACTGGAAGAGAAAATAGAATTGAACAGTACAATCTTACCAAATGGACAATAACTGATCCTAATCTGAAAACATTCAAGGCCGATGATATTTTATTTGCTCCCGGTTATGTAAGAAAGCGCAGAAAAGGGATATCTCTGTTTATAGACCCTAAGTCGCCTAACTGGGTCAGTGTAAATGACACAGGTGCAGAAATTCTGAAGCTTTGTAATGGCAAGAATACTGTTGCAGACATTCAGGATGCAGTCTGCAGGAAATACGGGGTATCTGACAAAAACCAGGTAGGACAGGAAATTTCGAAGTTTTTAAGTGCTGCCGGAGTGCTTGAGTTTGTATCAAACACTGAATTTCAAAGGCCGGAGTATCCAGGCCGAAGCAAGACAATTGCTCCTCATAAACTGGACGAACTGTGGCTGTATTACACTATGGCATGTAACCTCAGGTGCAAGCATTGCCTTGTAAGTGCAGGCAAGGGGCTGAAAAAAGAATTGTCAAACGATGAATTCAAGAGGGTTGTGGATGAGTCGATCAAACTTGGTGTCAAGAGATTTTATATTACGGGAGGTGAACCGTTTATAAAAGAGGGTATTTTTGATCTTATAAAGTACATAACCAAAACTAAAAGACGTGAACTGATTATCCTTACGAATGCCACCCTGTTTGATGATAAAAAAATAGCTGCCCTTGAAAAACTGGTAAGCCCTAAACTCATTCTCCAGGTAAGCCTTGAAGGGCCGGATGCCAGGATTCATGATAAGCTCCGCGGAAAAGGCAGCTTTGACAAGGCAGTTGACGGAATAAAGAGACTGATTAGCATAGGGATTACTCCGGTCATATCAACGGCGATTAGCAAATTAAATGAAAATGATATCCAGAAGACTTCCCGTTATCTTTCCAAACTCGGTATTCAGGAACATAACCTTCTCTGGATGCATGCCAAAGGACGCGGTGCAAATAATGTAAGCAACCTGTTTGTATCTGCGGAAAATATTGCGAAGACAATGAAGAAGGTCAAGAAGACATACAAGGAACAGGAGATTATATTTGACAACATTGAATCCTTAAAAGTGAGGGTCCGGACGAAAAGGGGCAGAAAAAATGACCTCTGCAACAACTGCTATGAGAAGATTTGCGTAAATTCGGACGGTCATGTATATCCATGCGGTTCGCTTAACGGCGACAAGCACTTTGATGCTGGTTCGGTAAGGAAAAAGTCTCTCAGGGATATATGGCTGAATTCAAAGGCCATGAAAAAAGGCAGGGCCAACAGTGTTCAGAACAAAGCGGAATGCAGAGAGTGCTATCTCAGGTATTTCTGTGGTGGAGGGTGTACCTCTCACAGTTATTACGCAAGTGAGGTGGACACTGGAAAAGGCTCTGTTACCGCTCTTGATCCTTACTGTGCAACCTACAAGGCCTTATTTGAGGACGTTATCTGGGAGCTTGCTGCTGAGGGAGTCACACCTCAAAACAGCAAGGACTATTCACCGCCCCTTGTTTTTAATGCAATGGATTCAAAACTGCCCGGTCACCTGGGGGCAGGCATAAAATCGATCGACAAGAACTTTGATGTCGGATGTTATCACTGCTCGTGTGTGCTTTCGGTTGATGTGGAAGATGATGAAGAAGTATGCAAACCGGAAATAAAAGGGCATATCACAAAGACGGTCAAGAAAAAATTCTCGACTGCCGCTTACAACCCCGTTGCAGATTACTATTGTCCTACCGGCTACAGCCCTGAGGATCTTGCCCATATTCCGAGTGAAGTCCTTGACGTCTCCTACGGGTGCGGTAACCCTGCTGCCCTTGCGGATATAAAAAAGGGTGAAACTCTTCTGGACCTGGGTGCTGGAGGCGGTATTGACTGCTTTATTGCCGCTAAAAAACTTGGCAAAAAAGGCAGGGTGATCGGGATAGACCTGACAGAAGAAATGGTAGCAAAGGCAAGAGAGAATGCCAAAAAAGTTGCGGATGTCCTCGGATATGATGTCGTTGAATTCAGGGCCGGCAATATCATGGAGCTCCCTGTTGAGAGCAATACGATCGATCTTGTTATATCAAACTGCGTAATTAATTTGACCGAAGACAAAGCTAAAGTTTTGGACGAAATACATCGAATATTAAAGCCAGGAGGAAGGTTCATTATTTCTGATATAGTATCGGATAAACCTGTTCCCGGTTATCTGAAAAGAGACAAGGAATTGTGGAATGCGTGCCTCTCGGGTGCTCTCACAGACCGGAAGTTTAAAGAGGCGGCAGAGACTGCAGGGTTTCCAGGTGTTAAATTAACCAAAAACTACCTTTACAAAAAGGTTGAATATATAGAATTTTTCTCAATTACATTAAAGGGTACGAAGCCTGAGGAAGTCAGCTGCGGATGTGCCTGCGGTTAGATGATGAAAAGAAAATATGACATGAAAAGAGGTATGAATTTATGAGAGTAACATTAGTGAATGCACAGGTTTTAGACGGCAATAATGTTGTCCCCCCGCTGGGTCTTTTATATATTGCGGCTGTTCTGGAAAAGGCAGGGCACAAGGTCCAGATATTTGATGCTGACCCTGAATATCAGAGTACAATGATGAAGGAGATCAAAGACTTCAATCCGGAGCTGATAGGATTAAGTTTTTTAACAGTTGCTTACGATAGGGCGTTTAATCTCCGTAAGGAATTAAAGAAGGAACTGCCTGATGTAACACTCTGCGCAGGCGGAGTGCATACAACAGTCAAGCCCCAGGATACCTTAAAAGAATTTGACCTTGATTTTATAGTTGTTGGAGAAGGAGAAGACACCATAGTTGAAGTCTGCGAGAAGCTGGAAAAGAAGGAAGGCCTTGCAGGTGTAAATGGTGTTATGTACCGGGATAACGGTGAGACAATAGTAAATGATAAACGTGATATGATCAAAGACCTTGACTCTATCCCCTTTCCTGCCAGACATCTTATAGATATGACTCCATATCTTATGCCCCCTGGAATTATTAGGGGTTATGCTGAGAAGAACCAGACGACAATCGTTACAAGCAGGGGATGTCCGTTTAAGTGTATATATTGCGGCAGCCATAATGTATTTGGAAGAAGGACCAGAAGGCGTTCAGTGAAAAATGTTGTTGATGAGATAGAAAGCCTGGTCAAGGATTTCGGCATGAAAGGGATTTATTACTGTGACGACACATTTACATTGAGTGCGAAATGGGTCAGAGAATACTGCGCGGAATTAAAGAAGAGAAATTTAAATATTAAATGGGGCTGCCAGTCAAGGGTTGACCAGACAGACAGGGAACTGATGAAAACGATGAAAGAATCCGGCCTTGTCCAGCTTGACTTTGGCGTTGAGAGCGGTTCCGAAAAGATACTGAAAGTACTGGGTAAAGGCGGTGCAGGTGACAGGACTTCCCAGATCAAACAGTCATTCAAACTCTGCAAGGAACTGGAGATAAGGACGCTGGCCACATTTATTATCGGCAACCCGACAGAGACAAAGGCAGACATTGATGAGAGTTTTCAGGTAGCAAAGGAGATCAATGCAGACTATACGGCATTTTACTTCCTGACACCCTATCCGGGAACTGACATATATGATATGGCGATCGAAAAAGGATGGCTTGACCCGAACCTGCCCTTTTCAGAAATATGGGCACACAGACAGCCGGAACTTCCTTTGATGGCGATCACCTTTGACAAGGAAGAGCTGAGGGATATTCGTCGTAGTCTGCAGAACCATTTCTTCAGAAAAAACTATCTGAGTGGGACGGGAAATATAAGCTTCTACTCAATACTCTCTACAATTTTGTTCAAGCACCCAACGGTATTCCTGACAGCTTTCGGAAAGTTCCTGAGGACAAGAAGAATAGACTATATTGTTGAGACCCTGAATGCTGAGTACTGGAGAATGAAGAAGTACGAGGGTGCAGGGTAACATATTAATTACGAATTACAAATTACAAATTACGAATTAAGAACAAAGAGCGCTGCTTGCAGCGCTCTTTGTGTTAGCTGTCAGCTCCATGCATTGACTTGAAAAACACTCTACAGGTATTCTCTTAACATGGAAAAAGTTGTTACTACAAACAGGAAGGCATTTCATGATTATCACATTGATGATAAGTATGAAGCGGGTATATCTCTCGTTGGCACGGAAGTGAAATCCTTAAGAGGAGGGAGTGCGAACCTTAAGGAAAGTTATGTCATAATAAAAGACGGAGAGGCCTTCCTTTTAAACTGCCATATCAGTCCTTACAGCCATGGGAACCTCCAGAACCATGAACCGCTTAGAACAAGAAAGCTGCTTTTACACAAGAAAGAAATAAGCAGGCTCTGGGGGAATATCAGCCAGAAAGGATATACCCTTGTCCCGTTAAAAATATATTTCAAAAATGGGAAGGTAAAGGTAGAAATAGGCCTTGCCAGGGGTAAGAGGCAATACGAGAAGAGAGAAACAATAAAAGAAAAGGAAGTGAAGAGAGAGATTGAAAGGCATATGAAGTCATATAAGAAATCCTGAAAATAATTCTTATTTCTTGTCTGTCAATGTCATAATCCCCGGCAGGTCCCTGCCTTCCAGCAGTTCCAGGGCAGCTCCTCCTCCGGCTGAGATAAAGGACATGCTTTCCGATACACCTGCCCTGCTGACTGCCACGTCAGTGTCTCCGCCGCCAACAATTGTCAGTGCATATGCATCTGCAACGGCATGGGCTATTGAGAAGGTCCCCCGTGAAAAGGCATCTACTTCAAAGACTCCCATAGGACCGTTCCATAAAATGGTCTTGGCACTTTCCAGTGCTTCCGAAAAGAGCTTTACCGAGGCAGGGCCGATGTCAACTGCCTTCCAGCCATGAGGAATCTCCTGTGCCGTGACAAGCTTCGTTTCAGCGCTGGGCTCTATACTCTGGGCGATAACGCAGTCAACAGGGAGATAGAACTTTACTCCCTTTGATATAACACCCTCCCTGATCTCATTTGCGAGCTCAAGCATGTCATTTTCAACGAGTGAATCTCCGACATTGTATCCCATGGCCTTTAAAAAGGTATATGCCATTCCCCCGCCTACGATTACCTTGTCGACTTTGTCCTCCAGGTTGCGGATAACATCTATTTTGCCGGAGACCTTGGCCCCGCCCAAAAGGGCAACGAAAGGCCTTACCGGATGATTGACAACACCCTGAAGATAGTCTATTTCCTTCTGGAGCAGGAATCCGGCTGCTGCTTTAAGATGAGTGGTAATACCGATAATCGAAGAGTGTGACCTGTGGGCGGTCCCGAATGCGTCATTTACATAATAGTCGGCAAGGTTAGACAGGGCCTTGCTGAACGCTTCATCATTTTTCTCTTCTTCAGCATGAAACCTCAGGTTTTCAAGGAGGACGATATCGCCTTCGGCCATTTCATTGACAGCCTTTTCTATCTCAGGACCTATACAGTCTGGAAGAAAGGTCACTTCCTTTTTGACAAGTCGCTGGAGTCTCCTTGAGACTGAAGCGAGAGTGTATCTCTTGTCAGGTTTGCCTTTCGGTCTTCCAAGGTGGGATGCAATGATTACCTTGGCGCCTTCATCTATCGCATAATTGATAGTAGAAAGCGCCGTGCGTATTCTCCTGTCATCTGTAATATTAAGGTTCTCATCAAGCGGGACATTAAAGTCAACTCGTAAAAAGATCCTCTTGCCCTTAATATCAATGTCCTTGATAGAGAGCTTGTTCAGAACACCCTTAATAGGTATTGATAAATCGCCTTCCATAGCAGTGTTACCTCTTGCTGTCGATATAAAGCATTAAGTCTTTTAAACGTGAACTGTAACCCCATTCATTGTCATACCACGATAATACCTTGACCATGTTCCCGTCAAGCACTTTTGTTAGAGGAGAGTCAAGGACTGATGAGTGGGGGTTGCCGTTAACGTCTATTGATACGAGCGGACCTTCGGAATACTGGAGGATTCCCTTCATCGGCCCTTCAGCAGCTTCCTTCAGTGCAGCATTGACCGATTCTGCAGTCGCCTCTTTATCGATGTCTGCAACAAGGTCGACAACCGAGACATTGGGAGTCGGGACCCTTATGGCCATTCCGTCCAGTTTTCCTTTCAGGTGCGGAAGGACAAGTCCTACGGCCCGTGCTGCGCCTGTTGTTGTCGGGATCATTGAGACTGCAGCCGCACGTGCCCTGCGGAGGTCTTTGTGCGGGAAGTCAAGTATTCTCTGGTCATTTGTGTATGAGTGAATTGTTGTCATTAAGGCGCGCTTTATCGTGAATTTCTGGTCAATAACCTTTGCGATCGGGGCAAGACAGTTGGTAGTGCATGATGCATTGGAAATGATTTTGTGACTGGATACATCAAGGGTTTCCTCGTTGACACCCATGCAGACCGTAGCATCCGGCTCTTTGGCAGGGGCTGAAATAATGACCCAGCCTGCACCGGCAGTTATATGTTTTGATGCACCGTCCCTGTCAATGAAATGTCCTGTAGCTTCAAGGGCAATGTCTACATTCAGGTCTTTCCATGGGAGCTGTGCAGGGTCTTTAGTGGAGGAAATTGCTATTTCTTTTCCATTTACAACAAGATTGTTGCCCTTGACCTGAACATCAGCATCAAATATTCCCATTACAGAGTCATATTTCAGGAGATGAGCAAGTGATGCAGCATCAGTGAGATCATTAATTGCAACTATCTCAAGTCCATCCTGTCCCAGACAGGTTCTTAAGAAATTCCTTCCAATTCTTCCAAATCCGTTAATTCCAACGCGTAGTGCCATAATAGCCTCCTTTTAATAATTTTAAATAAATTAAAATAAAGGGTTCAAGGGGTCTAGGGGTCCAGGATTCAAGTGAGATAATTTTTTCACTCGAACCCTTGGACCCTTGAATCCTCGGACCCTGTTTTCTATACTTCCATCACCTCTTCTTCTTTATGAGACAAGGTCTCATCGACCTTCTTTATAAACGAATCAGTTGTTTTCTGGATTTCATCAAGGGAACGTTTGGTATCGTCTTCACTTAAATGTTCTTCTTTCTCCAGTTTTTTCATCTCTTCGTTACCTTCTCTGCGGATGTTTCTGAGCGTGATCTTTGCCTCTTCGCCCCTCTTATGGACCAGCTTTACAATTTCCTTCCTCCGTTCTTCGGTCAGGGAGGGGATGGCTATTCTGATTAATTTACCGTCATTACTGGGGTTTATGCCGAGGTCTGATTTCTGGATGGCCCTCTCAATGTCGGATATTGTTTTCGGGTCAAATGGCTGAATTGTTATCAGCCTGCTTTCGGGAACACTCAGTGTGGCAACATGATTGATCGGGGTAGGAGTCCCAAAATAGTCAACCATAATACCGTCAAAAATGGACAATGATGCACGGCCCGTCCTCATGCTTCCAAGGTCTTTTTTCAAGGCATCAATGGCCTTTTCCATTTTATCTGACAGATTTTTCTTGACTTCCTTTTGCATAAGACCCCCCTTATGTTACGAGTGTGCCGATTTTTTTACCTTCAAAAACCTTTTTGATATTACCCTTTTTCATAAGGCTGAAGACCATGATCGGTAAGTTGTTATCCATACAAAGAGATATTGCTGTTGAGTCCATTACTTTAAGCCCCTGCTTCAGGACGTCCATATAGGAAATGTTTTTATACTTTTTTGCATCAGTGTTCTTTACGGGATCACTGCTGTAGACGCCGTCTACTTTTGTTGCCTTCAGTATTATGTCAGCTCCTATCTCTACAGCCCTCAAGGCAGCAGCAGTGTCAGTAGTAAAATAAGGATTCCCTGTCCCGGCAGCGAATATTACGAACCTTCCTTTTTCAAGGTGCCTTACCGCCCTTCTTCTTATATAGGGTTCGGCCAGCTCCTGCATTTCTATGGCTGATTGTACTCTTGTAGGCATTCCACTTACCTCAAGGGAGTTCTGGAGAGCGAGAGAATTCAGCACTGTTGCCAGCATTCCCATGTAGTCGGCAGAAGTCCTCTCCATACCTTCGGCGCTGGCTTCGAGTCCGCGGAAGATGTTGCCTCCGCCAATTACTATGGCGACCTGGACTCCCATCTTTGAGATCCCCTTGAGCTCTTTTGCAATATACTCGACGATCTTCTGGTCGATCCCAAAGCTTTTGTCACCCATGAGCGCTTCCCCGCTCAGTTTCAGGAGTACACGGCTGAATTTGGATTTTTGGGTCTTCATATCAAGTTATCAGGCTGATTTTTCTCCCAGCTGAAATCTGGCAAAGCGTCTGATCTGAATATTCTCTCCGAGTTTGGCTACTCTTTCAATAATCAGGTCCCCGACCTTTATCTTTCCGTCAGGGTCTTTCACAAAAACCTGGTCCACAAGGCAATTGTCAGAATAGAATTTTTCGAGTTTCCCCGTAATAATCTTCTCAATCACCTGCGGAGGTTTGTTTGTTACCTGTGATGCATATATCTCTTTTTCCTTCTCTATCACTTCCGAAGGAATTTCATCTCTTTTTACATATGAAGGATTGGCTGCGGCTATATGCATGGCAATGTCCTTTACCATTTCCTGATAGTCATCTGTCTTGGCAACGAAGTCGGTTTCACAATTCACTTCAACCAGGACGCCGATTTTGCCGCCCATATGGATATAAGAACTTACCAGTCCTTCTGATGCTTCCCTCGATGCCTTTTTAGAGGCCATTGCAAGGCCTTTCTGCCTCAGGATGTCCACTGCCTTTCCCATA
Source organism: Nitrospirota bacterium (assembly GCA_039715075.1). Classification (GTDB taxonomy): domain Bacteria; phylum Nitrospirota; class Thermodesulfovibrionia; order UBA6902; family UBA6902; genus JBDLIC01. The sequence goes on along the minus strand of JBDLIC010000113.1, from coordinate 2,885 downwards.
TCACCGGCTGCCTCGGTCAGGGCCTTCTTGCAGTCCATCATCCCTACACCGGTCTGTTCTCTTAATTCTTTTATATTGCTTGCAGATATACTCATCCCTTCTTTTCCTCCTTCTTTTCTTCCTCTGCCGGTGCTTGTGCCGCCGCCTTAGCCTCTGCCTCTGCCTTCTTTTGCTCCTGCTCCTGCTTCAGTTCTTCAGCTTTTTTCTCCTCAATAGCTTTCTTTTCAGCAGCATCTTCAGCCTTCTTGTTCAGAATGCTCTTGCCTTCGGCCACAGCCTCGGATATCTTTGATGTAAGCAGTTTGATTGACCGTATTGCGTCGTCATTCCCCGGGATAATATAGTCAATATCATCGGGATCACAATTTGTGTCAACAAGAGAAACGATCGGGATGGAGAGTTTCTTTGCTTCGGCAATTGCTATGGATTCTTTTTTTGGATCAATAATAAAGATAGCGCCGGGAACGGAGTTCATATCTTTTACTCCGCTCAGGTTTTTCTCGAGGCGCTGCCTTTCGGTTTCATACTTTGACACCTCTTTTTTGGTTAGTAACTCGTAGGTCCCGTCCTCTTTCATCTTCTCAATCTTCTTGAGTTTGTCGATACCCTGCTTGACTGTCTTGAAGTTGGTAAGCATACCGCCAAGCCAGCGCTGGTTAACGAAATAGGATTGTGATTTCTGGGATTCCTCGATTATTACGTCCTGTGCCTGTTTTTTCGTACCTACAAAAAGGACAGATTCTCCCCTGCTCGAAAGGTCCTTTACGAAGTTGTAGGCAACCTCGAACATCTTTACTGTTTTTTGAAGGTCAATAATATAAATGCCATTACGCTGCCCGAAAATATACTTTTTCATTTTTGGGTTCCAGCGTTTGACCTGATGTCCGAAGTGGACACCGGCTTCAAGAAGCTCCTTCATTGTTACTACCATTAATACCTCCTAGTTTTTCCTCCGTCCGTTCTCTCTGAATTCCGGTAACCCGGAACACCGACAGAGAGAAGATTAGATGGACGTGTGTAGTAAGAAGACCATAATCTTCCGTAAATCAAGTAACAATAAGATTATCATATATATAGGTTGCTTTTCAACATGAAAAGAAGGGTGCAGGGTGCAGGGGGCAGTTGTCAGGATGCAGGGCGTACAAAAATGGAACATTTTTACACTGCACCCTGCCCCCTGCACCCTGCACCCTTTTTTTCTTGACCAGTCCGAAAAAAGGTGTATAATACATATTTACTATCAATCAAGAAAGGGCTGATATGAAAAGCACTCTCCCTAAATCCCTGATTCTGTCTTTAGTAATCCTCTCTGCCCTTACGTTTTTTTCATGTACGTCCGACAATTCAAGGGAGCTTTACGAGACTGCGCAATTTGAAGAGCTGCAGAAGAATTACAGCCACGCCAGGCAGCTTTACGATGAGATTATAAAGCAGCACCCGGAAAGTGAATTTGCCGAAAAGGCCCGGAAAAGACTGTCTGAATTAAAATGAAGACGGTATATTTAAGATCGAATCGGTTTATTCCGAGTATAGATATAAACCATCAAAAACCTGGAGGAAGATATGTTTAAGAAATGGGGATCAGACGCGGATGACAGTGCAATGGAGAGCACTGAGAAAAAACCCGAGGAACATAAAAAGACCGAGGAACATTTTGTTCATAACATTAACCATAAAATCGAGGACAAAAAAATGAACAACGGGAGCATAAACACTATTTTGAAGGGGAGTAAATTAACGGGAAACATCAATGTTACCTGTGACCTCGAATTAAGCGGAGACGTTGAGGGGAATATTATCTCTGAGCAGGATTCCAATATTACAATCAAAGGGACATGTAAAGGTAATATTGAGACCAAGGGCGGCAATGTAGTGATTGAGGGTGTGCTGCGTGACGGTAATATTAATGCAGGCGGTGATGTCCGTGTGTCAGGTGATTTCAATGGCGGGGAAGTGAAGGCAAAGGGAAAGATTTATGTGAATGGCGGATTTAACGGCAGACTCGAGGCAGATGAAATAGAGATAGGTGCCAATGCCCATGGAAAGGGAGAATTATTCTATAAAGAGACGATCTCTATAGCCAGAGGGGCAAAGATCGAAGCCCAGATCAGCCAGACCCAGCAGGAGCTCAAGCTGGTAAAAGACACTCTGGAGAAAAAGCCGGAGCCGGTGAAGGCTATTGAAAAAGAGGTTAAGGAAGATAAGGAAGTTAAGGAGATGAGTAAGGCGAAGTAAAGACAGGAACAAAGCAGAATTCAACCCGGGTGAAGGGCATGTTTTTCATTGCTCTTCACCTTTTTTATTGTCCAATAATTAAAGAGCCTGAACTGCTAAAAAGAATATAAAAATGAACATCGAACATCGAACGTTCAACATCGAATGTTGAATGATTGGTAATTGAAGTTGGTTTTTTATTCGACGTTGGAAGTTGGACGTTCGATGTTCGACGTTAATCTTTTAAAAGCCCCTAAACCCTCACACTCACATACATTCCCTTTGCTTCAGAATGCCTGACCATCTTGCCGTGGCGGTCATAGGTGGTATATGACATGGAAGCATTTGCGAGCCTGGCTGCAAAGACAGGTTTATCCAGGTTGACCTCAATGGTGTTGTCTTCATCATCCAGTACCCTGCTTTCTGCGGTTACATCAATGACCCGTGCTTCTTTTTGGGGATGCTTCTGTTTTTTATCAGCAAAGGGATTTCAGGGGTTTTTGCGGGGGGTTGCAAGTGTTTGATTTTTTACGAAAACATTGAGTGGTAATGTATAATTAAATTTGATTTTCGAAATGCTATTGAAAAAGTTATGTATAACAGATTAAATAATTCAGAATAAAGAATAGTGGTCCCTGGAATTCTCCATGACATTACCATTTCATAAGACA
>JBDLIC010000112.1:0-11973 GCA_039715075.1 Nitrospirota bacterium | reverse complement strand
ACTCCTTTGAGCAGATACCACAGACAGTGAAGGAAATAGTTTTTCTCTATGGGGCATCCGGGTATGGAAAAGTCCACAGTGACAACATCACTTACCGGCTTTGGAAAACTTATCTTCAAATCCTGTCCTGATTCAGGATAAACATCCGTTAACCAGTCTTGTCTCAGTTTTGGTTCCCTTGCTATCACACCACCTGTACATGCACATGTGCCGATGGCGATAAGGCGTTTGACCTTTTTTCGAAGACTCCTGAGAAATCTTTCTTCCTCTGTCCGGGTTACGGCCCCTTCAACAAAGGCGATGTCAGGCGCTCTGCCTGTTGAAGAAATGGCAACATTGAGGTCAACAACCTCAAGCAGGTCAAAGAGCTTAAGGACATCCTCCTCAAGATTGGTTATCTCAAGTATGTCCCCTGAGCATGATGTGAGCGAGTAAAATCCTGCTTTCGGTCTTTCCATTAAAAGATCTCCGGGAGATTAATTGCATCCCAGTATGTAAATATCGGCCCATCAATACAGGTATACTTATGCCCTACCACACAGTGTCCGCACTTGCCTTCGCCGCACTCCATCCTTCTCTCCAGGGACATATAAATGCTCCCCTTGGAGTAACCAAGGCTGAGAAGTTTTTCAAGGACATATTTATAAAAAACCGGTGGACCGCAGACAGCAACAGAGGTGTCCCTCAACGGCATACTGATCTTGTCAAGAAGGTCTGTTACCCAGCCTACGTGTCCCTGCCATGTTTTATCCTCCTGTACATTCTCCACAGACAGCATACAATTTATATCTGTCCTTATGACAAGATTCTGCATCTCTCCGCTGAAGAGAAGACTTCCGGTGTCCCTTGCGCCATAGACAATACCGACCTCCCCAAAGGACCCTCTCCTCCAGAGCACATACCGTATGAGCGACCTGAGCGGCGCTATCCCCAGACCGCCGGCAACTATCAGAAGATTTCCACCCTTCATTGTTTCTGTGGGATACCCGTTGCCGTAAGGGCCGCGTATTCCCACCCGGTTATTCTCCTCAAGGCTGTGTAGAACAGTAGTGACCCTTCCTGCCTTTCTCACGCAGAGTTCTACAAATCCCTTTTCATCAGGACCCGAGGTAATAGATATCGGGGCCTCACCCACCCCGAAAATACTCAGCATGATAAACTGCCCCGGCCCGAAGGAGAATGATTCTCTCACACTCTCTTCGTCAAAGGCGAATCTGAAGAGGCTGTGCTGAGGGTCGAGATATCTCTTCTCTACCAGCGTTGCTAATTCCGGTACAAGGCTCATTCTCTTATGCTCCTGACGACCTCAACCATATCTATCCCTGCCGGACAGGTTTCACTGCAGCGGCCGCATCCTGTGCATGAAGCCCTTCCGTGCATTTCGGCAAATCCTATCTCCTTATGCAGATACCTGAACCTGAACCTTTCCGGCCTCCCCCCACGAAAATTGTGCCCGCCTGTGACAAGGGCATAATCCTTTCGCATACAGGCGTCCCATTTCCGCAGCCTGATGCTGGTGCCGGTCAGGAGGTCCGGCGAATCGCAAATATCGAAACACTGGCAGGTGGGACAGACCATCACACAGCTGCCGCAGAAGAGGCAGCGCTGACTGTACTGTTCCCACAGATCGTTTTTATATTCAAGGGTGAGAAGGTCGGCAAGGTTGGTGGTATCCATTATACGAGTAAACATGGAATCCCTTATTTTAATTCTTTCCTTGTATTCCAGTATCTCTTTTTTGGAGGGTCTTTTAAATAACTCGGGACAGAGCCTCACCATATCATCCCCAAGCGCAGTGCGTACAGTTACCATATATACATCATCAAGAGTGTAAAGAAAAATATCGTAAACACTCTCTATAAAATCAGTATGCATTGATTTACAGAGGCAGTATTTATCAGGCAGACAGCTAAGCCCGATAAATCCCGCCTTCTCACGCCGTCTCCAGTAAAATGAATCCCTACTCCCATATGAAAATGCCCTGTCCAGTATCTCTATGCCATGAAGGTCACAGGGATGGAGGCCAAAGATAATGCTGAAGGGCCCATCTTCAGGAGAGACGGTAATTTTACATTCCTTATCTACAGAGAAAAGGCGTTCCACAGGGGGAAAGAAGAACTGCCTGGGTGGAATAATGGTGCGAAGAAACTCAAGGGCCACATTTGAAAATTCGGAATATGGCCTGAATGTATATGTTTTACTGCCCTTTTGCTCAGGCGCTATGAGCCTGTAATGCCGATTAACGGCATCAAGAAACTCAGGCAGTCTCTTTTTTGTCAGAGTAAAAAAAAGCATAATCTAAATAATGACGCTCTTCTATAATGTTATCATACTACCTCTATGCCGTGATGGCCACAAAAGTCATTAATATGAGAATGTTATTTTTTGACGTGTAAGGACAAATGATTCGCAGCGCATATTACAGCCTCCTTATCAATTCCAATCAGTTTCATATTTTTATTCTGTTTTGAAGCATTATTGTGAGCTAACAGAATCGGTATGAGAGAGGCACACTTTGAAAAAGATACATTCTGTAAATTCACAATAAGGTTATCAGTATTGTCCAGAGAAACCTTTAAGGCTTCTGTCAGTTCATTCGCTCTCTCTGAAGAAAGCTCACCATAATAATTTAATATGCCAATATATCCATACTGTGTAAACGCAAAATTCATAAATCCCTCCCTGTCATTCTTTTGTAATTTATTTATTATCCGATTTAACATTTCTCATTGAATGTACGGCTGAGTAAGTGGTTGTTTCCTGTTTTAATCCCTCTATATCCCCCCTCAGTAAGGGGGATATAGGAGATGATAACTCTTTTATCTTCCTCCTCCTCTGCCGCCGCGCATTCCTTTACCCATACCTTTTCCCTTTCCATAACCTTTTCCCTGAACAGCATCTCTTTCGCGAAAAGTATTTTCCTTTTGTATCCGTTTTTTCTGTTTCATCATCTTTCCCTGTCCGGCTTTTTCAGGTTTGCCCATGTATTTCTGTCTTTCCTCCTGGGTCATGTTCTGTATCCTCTTCTGCCATTCAGTCCTGAAAGAATCTCTTTCCTGTTGGGTGACGTTCTGCATTGTCCCTCTCATACGGGAGAGGTCCTCAGTTGAATGCCGGCTGAAATCTGCAGCCATGATGTTGCCTGCTGTTAGTATTACGGCTGCTGCAATTGTTGAAATTAAAATTCTTTTCATTTTCTTTTTCTCCTTTTTTTTGGTTTATATAAATGATAAAGAGCAAAGGGGATGCCAGCACACTTTTATGGTTAATATCAGGAGGTTATAAAAACAATGGATAAATCAGGAGATGCAAATATTGCACTTAAGTGCAATGATTGCATTTGCAGTGTCCTACGAATAACTGATACGAATACCTTTTCCATCAGCAAGAATTTTCTATTCGCACACTATTCCTTCTTCTTATCCATTTGTCCATCTCAACAGCAATTATAATTGTCACTGTTACCAATGCAATTTCGAGCCATTCTGTCATCGTAAGCGGTACTGTCCTGAAAATCCACTGAAGCGCCGGCACATACAGGACGGCAAGCTGCGCAAAAAAGGCGGCTATCATGGAGTAGAACAGAAAAGGATTGCTCATCGGGCCCATGCTGAAAATGGACTTTGTCTCTGAACGGCAGTTGAGCGCCTGGTAAAACTGGAAAAAGACCATTGTTGTCAGGGCCACTGTACGTGCCCTCTCAAGGGGCACTCCCTGATTGAGGCCCAATATAAACACAAATAATGTTCCTGCAGCCAGAACGGTACCCATTAAAAATGTCCTCTGAATCATAAGACTTGAAAGAATACCTTCTTTTGGTTTTCTCGGAGGTCTGTCTAAAACCCCTTTTTCTCCCGGTTCAAAGGCAAGGGCAACATCCTGAAGTCCGTTTGTAACAAGGTTTAACCAGAGTATCTGGGCAGGGATATACGGTATTGGAATTCCCATTACTATTGTTACAAGTATAGCTACCAGTTCTCCAAGGCCGCATGATACAAGAAAAAGAACAACCTTCCTGATATTGTCATATACGACCCTTCCTTCCTCAACTGCTGCAAAAATACTTGCGAAGTTATCATCTGCAAGGACAATGTCCGACGCCTCCTTTGCGACATCCGTTCCTGTTCTGCCCATGGCAATTCCTATGTGTGCCGCCTTGAGCGCCGGTGCGTCATTTACTCCGTCGCCTGTCACAGCTACTATCTCTCCATGTTCTGCAAGCTGCCGGGCTATTCTTAATTTATGCTGGGGCGCGACCCTTGCAAATACGGAAATATCTTTGACCGCTTTGAAGAGTTTATCATCAGACATCGTCTCTATCTCTTTGCCTGTTAATACTCTGGATTCTTCTGCTGATATACCGAGTATCCCGGCTATGGCAGAAGCAGTGACAGCATGGTCTCCGGTAATCATCACGACCCTTATGCCGGCCTCTTTACAGCCTTTTACAGCATCAACAGCCTCCGTCCTTGGAGGATCCAGCATGCCCTGAAGACCGGCAAAAACCAGATTGGATTCAACATCGCGATGTGTGATTTCCTCTAAATCGGATGGCGCTTCGATGTAAGCCATTGCGAGCACCCTGAGCCCTTCTTTTGCAAAGGCATTGGCATCCTCTAAAATTTCATTTTTCTCCAGGCCCTCGCCGACCATAGACCGGGCACACATATCAAGCACCATTTCCGGCGCGCCTTTAACGAAAATAAACTTTTTCTTTCTGTGTATGTGAAGGGATGCCATGTACCCGCGTTCAGACTCAAAAGGCAGGATTGATATCTGAGGATAATTGTTCTTTTCATCTTCGGACCTGAGTCCGGCCTTTGATGCAGAAACAATAAGCGCTCCTTCCGTAGGGTCTCCATCAACCCTGTACAGGCCATCCTCTTCATAAACATCGGATTCATTACAGAGAAGTCCGATTCTGAGGACCTGTTGGAGATTCTTCAGCTCATCCGGATTAACAGAAATTTGCTCATGAAGGATATTTCCCTCTGGTTCATATCCGCTTCCCGTAACCTCATATATCTTCTCTCCGTCATAAACAAGCCTGACGGTCATTTCATTTCTGGTCAGTGTCCCTGTCTTGTCGGAACCTATGACAGTAGTGCTCCCAAGGGTCTCTACGGCAGGCAGTTTTCTGACAATGGCATTCCGCCTCGCCATCCTTGCCACTCCAATGGCCATTGTTATAGTTACAGCAACCGGCAGACCTTCAGGTATCGCAGACACTGCCGTGGCTACAGCGGTTATAAACATGTCCGATGCCTTTGCTCCGAGCATTATGCCTGCCCCAAAGACGAGGGCGGAAAATCCGATGACCACGAATCCTATTAATTTTGCAAACCGGTCAAGTTTGTCCTGAAGGGGGGTCTTAAGCACTGATACTTCCCTGACTTCCTCTGCAATCTGTCCGAGGACTGTCCTCTGCCCTGTCTCAACAACAATGCCCTTTGCCCTTCCATTTACAACAGCCGTACCCGTAAAGGCCATATTCTTCTGGTCTCCGGGGGTCAGATTATCTTCCTTTATAGTGGATATAATTTTTTCAGCAGGAATGGATTCTCCTGTCAGCATGGCTTCTTCAACCTTCAACTCAATGGTCTTGAACAACCGCAAATCAGCAGGGACCCTGGAGCCTGATGAAAGAAAGACAATATCGCCGGGAACGAGGTCAACACTATTGACCTCTTTTTCCCTGCTGTCCCTGAGCACCCTTGAATTAGGCACTATCATCTTCTTAAGCGCCCTCACACTTTCTTCTGCCTTGAACTCCTGGATATAACCGATGACCGCATTGAGGAGCACAACAGCCATAATGACACCTGTGTCTATGTATTCCCTGAGAAAAAATGTAACAATGGCCGCTAACAACAGGATATAAATCAACGGGCTTGTGAATTGATGAAGGAGTATTTTGAGTTTATTTATCTTCTCTTTTTCGGCAAGTTTGTTTGGGCCGTACTTTATAAGACGGTCCTGGACTTCCTTATCAGTCAACCCTTTTTCAGAAGTGTTGAGCTTACGGAAAACATCTTTTGAATCAAGCTGATACCAGTTCATTTTTATCTTTTTCTTAAAACACTAAACAGTATGTCAGGCGTTTGTTATCAAAAGAAGATTAACCCCATAAAGACAAATAATACCCCAATGAACCCGGCAATAGAAAGGACAGCGACCTTTTTCCACGCCATACTGTGTAAACGCAAAATTCATAAATCCCTCTATATCCCCCCTCAGTAAGGGGGATATAGGAGATTATGAAAACAATGGATAAATAAGGAGATGCAAATATTGCACTTAAGTGCAATGATTGCATTCGCAGCCAGTTACGGAGATTAAGAAATTATTTAAGGCAATTTATTTTGGTTCGTTATTCAGGTTTACCGTACAATATCTGAGTTTTTCGCTGCAAAGTGGCTTGCTTCTCAAGTGCGTTATGCCCTTCCGATTATGAATTGTAAAATAAATTGATGAAAATATTATGCCCTTACTTCCCGTATTCTTCAGCAAGATAATCGATTATCATCTTTGCCTCTTCATCCGTTATGGGACAGCCGTTCGTGTTCTTCATCCTCATTACAGTTGTTTCCCATCCTTCTTTTGATTTCTCCTTTGATTTGGGTCTGTTAATGGAATGGCAAACGCTGCATTTGCTTTCAAACAACTGTTCTGCATTTATCTTTTCCTCATGACTTGATGCCAGCGCCTGATGATAGAAAACTATAACGAACATTGCACAGCTTATAACAATTGATATTAAAAGTTTCATAATAAGTTTCTCCCATTTGAGATAGAGTTTAAAATGTAAATCCCGCATCACACGAGATTCACATTTTTAGATTTAATTATTTCATCCAGACTTATCCGGCAGTTGCTTCGGCTCTTTCTTCCTGTGACATGCCGGCAAGCCTTTCAACTTCTTTTACATCCAGTCCAAGACCTTCGGCAACGCGCGATCCGTATTCTTTATCAGCTTTGTAGAAGACAGCCGTCTGGCGAAGCTGAATGCGCTTCTGTGCCCCTCCGAGGTGTCCTACTATATTAGAGATCAGATTCTTACGGTCTGTATCCGTCATAACGTTTCGGTAAAGATCCCCGGCCTGTACAAAGTCATCGTTAGGGTGTGCATATTTCTGACGCGCACCCTGTCCGGATACTTCAAAGGTCGGATCGGAAGCAGCCTCGTCCGGTTCAGGACCCTTGAAACTGTTTGGATAATAGTTAGGTTGACCTCCGCCATTATTGTCAAACTTCATAAATCCATCCCGCTGATAATTATGCATAGGGCAGTTTTTAGCAGAGTTCACCGGCAGCATGTGAAAGTTCGGCCCCAGGCGGTGACGGTGGGTGTCGGGGTAGCTGAAGAGCCGTCCCTGGAGCATCTTATCAGGTGAGGCAGTGATTCCGGGCACAAAATTGCCCGGGGAAAAAGCGGACTGCTCAACCTCTGCAAAATAATTTTCCGGATTGCGGTTCAGAACCATACGGCCTACAGTGATCGGAGGAACGTCGCTATGCGGCCAGACCTTTGTGATATCAAAGGGATCAAACCTGTAATTCGCGGCCTGTTCAGGGGTCATGATCTGTATTTCCAGTTTCCACGAAGGATATTCTCTTTTTTCAATTGCATCGTAGAGGTCACGTGTGGCGTGGTCCGGGTCTTTCGCCTTCATCGCATCCGCCTCTTCTGCGGTGAAATTCTGAATGCCCTGTTCTGTTTTAAAATGATATTGCACCCAATAGTATTCTCCCTTGTCGTTATACCACTTAAATGTATGACTGCTGTAGCCGTTCATGTGACGGTATGTTTTGGGAGTCCCGCGGTCCGAAAAGAGAATAGTCACCTGGTGAATGGACTCGGGAGTAAGTGAAAGGAAATCCCAGAACATGTCAGGGTCCTTGCAATTTGTGGCCGGGTTTCTCTTCTGAGTATGAATAAAGTCCGGAAACTTTAACGGGTCACGGATGAAGAAGACAGGAGTGTTGTTGCCCGTCATGTCGTAATTACCCTCTTCTGTATAGAACTTAACTGCAAATCCACGCGGATCACGCTCCGCATCGGCAGAACCCTTTTCACCGCCCACAGTTGAAAAACGGACAAAAAGATCGGTTTTCTTTCCCACTTCAGATAGAAACTTTGCCTTTGTGTATTTAGTCACATCTGCAGTAACCTCAAAGTAACCGTAAGCTCCCGCACCTTTGGCATGGACTACCCGTTCCGGGATACGTTCCCTGTCAAAATGGGCCAGCTTTTCAAGCAAGTGGACGTCCTGCATCAATACCGGGCCGGGTATACCTGCGGTCAATGAATTCTGATCGTCACTAACGGGCGTGCCAAAATTATTTGTGAGTTTCTCATTCTTGTTTGTCATGATTCCCTCCTTTTTAATAAATTAGGTAGATAATTCAGATTATATCACTTAATGAATATTACAAGAAAATAATCATGCAATTTGGGAGATGGTGAAAATCGTTTCTAATTAGATAATATTAATATTGATCACTAATATCAGCCAGGAATTAAGAGGGTCGCGCCTTGATAATGGATAGTCAAGTTGCAATCCCTTGTCTTGTGAGAAGTACCGTGTCCCTGCTCATCAGCGGCAAGCTGGCTTGTAAATATCAAGAGAAATAAAACCGGCAATACAGATAAAGATTTTCTGATAAATAAGCTCATGTCTTCCCCCCTGTTTTAATTTTTTTAAAAAATACTCCATTTTCCAGATTTTTCAAATCTTTTATTTTCAAATTCACTTAAAGCCATTTCATATGCACAATCTGTAATGCACTAACAAGCTGATAAATTGTTTGCAAACTCCAGACTAATCAAAATTAAAAAGGGTTCTGCGGTTGTACATTCAAGTGCTGTTGTTATGCCGCCTTATTTTGTTGATGCAGCCTTTGATATACCAGCAAGCGCCTTCTCTATTTTTGAAATCACTTCCTCGCAATTGGAAATATTATGCCTTTTTTTCAAATATCCTGGATTGTTATATGATATCCATACCTTGCCTTCACTATCTTTCCAGATTAAGACTTTTTGTGGTAGATCAATGGCTACGCTTTGCTTACACTTCATGAGAGGACTTCCTACTTTGGGATTTCCAAAAATTATTAGTTCTGTTTCTCGTAATTCTACCCCCACATTTTTAGCGGCATCAGAGTGTTTAACTCTATTAAATATTGTCATGCCTTTTTCTTTCAGGACATTATTCAGTCTGTCTCCTGTTTCTTCCACTCCGAAGGAGCTTTCAACATTAATCATTCCCTCGTCTGCGTATGCTGGTGCTGACATGATCAATACAAGCATAATAGTGAGCAATGATGTTTTCATTTTTTCCTCCTTTTCATGTCGGTATAACTATTAATATACGCAATGCGTATTTGCTGACTTTTTTATCAATCGGGTGCATGCAATGAATAATCATTTATTACCCGACTTTCAGGGAATTTCTACGCTCACAAAGATTTGTTAATGAAAAGTATATTCCATTTCATGCTAAACGAGCAAGAAAAATGATTGCATCTTCACTATCCATGATGCAGCCTGAAAAACATGATGGTTCCGATACCTGCCAGAAGTAAAACTAATTGTCTTATACTAACCATCAAGCCTGATTTTCGATGAAGAGTTGGGATCAGGTCCGCAGTTGCAATGTAGATAAAACTGGCAGCAGAAAGAGCAAGGATATAAGGAACAGATCCCCTGGTTTTCTCCAGATAGAAGAAAGCTATTACTGCGCCTGGCAATGTAGTGATCGAGGATAACGTATTGTAAAGGAGGGCCTTTTGTTTTGAATAACCACTGTCAAGAAGAATGCCAAAATCACCTATCTCCTGTGGGACCTCATGAGCAATTACGGCAAGGGCAGTTGCCACTCCTAAAGGTATGGATGTAAGAAAGGCAGCAGCTATAACAACACCATCGACAAAATTATGAAAGGCGTCTCCAAAAAGAATTAAAGGGCCTGCCGTGCCATGCATATCACATTCCGCATTATGACAATGACGCCATAAGATGAGCTTTTCAAGCATAAAGAAAAGGATGATTCCTGCAAGAACAGTCGCCAGTATCGGCGGAGCCTGAGCATGTTCCAGGGCATGCGGGATCATACCGAGAAAGGCAGCACCAAGCAATGTACCTATGGCATAGCTAATAAGACATGGTACAAGCGTTTTCCTTACTTTATCCGGGAAAATTAATAGCAGCGAAGCTCCTGCCACTGCTGCGATACTTCCAAGGAGACTGAAAATTATTATCCATAATAAAAGCAAAATGCGTCTTCCTTTTTATATAAAGGCGGTGTGTTTCTTAAGGCCTGCTTATTAGTTTCAATTCTATCAGATCCTTCAATTTTATCAAGTCAGTTTTTCTAACATCGATTTCTGCATCCGAAAGGACATATTGAGGGCCTTTGCCTTCAATATTCCATAACCTGCTATTAGTAATAATGTTGAATGACCCAAATATTTGTGTTATGTTTATGTTATGTTTGGAAACAAATCCTTATTATCTGAATGAAGGAGTCAGAAATGAAATTCATAAGACAGAGAAATGCTTTTGTAACGAGTTATATTTCTTTCGTGGTTGTTCTTTTAATCCTGGCAGTATCGCCGACCGGGGCCGGTACGACGGGAGAGGCCTTATACTTGCAATATTGTGCTGCCTGCCACCAACCCAATGGCAAAGGAATTCCGGGTTTCTTTCCACCTTTGGCTGAAAACCCCCTCGTAACAACCGAAGATCCTGAGAAAATTCAGAAATATCTGGAGAGGATAATTTTTGGATACCACGGAGGGCTGACTGTCAAAGGTGAGCTATACTCCGGTACCATGCCACCCATTGGATACTTCGGACGCCTTAACGACAGCGAGCTTCTGGATCTGATTAACTACCAGAGAATAGCCTGGGGGAATAAAGCCAAACCTGTCACGACTTTGGATCTTGCCAGGACCCAGCAAGCCAGGTGGAAGCTATTGACGGGAACAAAAGGTTTATGTACGATGCATTACGATAGTAAAAGTATATCTTATTTTTCTGATAACCGCGTAAGAGTATGGATGAGAACATCCCTTCATCCGGAATGCAAGATATATAGCGAAGGAATTAAATATTTAAAAACGCTTGGGGAAGATTACAAAAATTATGAATACAATTCAGATCTTTATGAAATAAATTGCTCAACCAATACATTTGAACTATTAGAAACATCGCATCTCACAAAGGATGAAAAGACTATACACTCTATTAAGCACACAGGTTATGAAACGGACATCCCTTCCGGCAGTGTTTTAAAAACTTTGAAAGATGTTGTATGCAAGAAAAAATAAAATAGCTATCAAAGACGTTTTTCATAAGTAAGTATCAGGTCTTTCAGTAATTTCAAGTCAGTTATACATATATTTAAAGTTTTTCTATGAAGCCATTACAGATAAATCTTTTTTACAGAAATATTACATACTTTCTATGAGCTTAATCAAAAGACGTACCGGAACTCCGCTTGCTCCTTTGGCTAAATATTCTCCTTCAATTGTGGTAGTTCTTGGCGCTATATCGATATGGACCCATGAATAATCCCTGGCAAACTGATAAAGGAAAATAGCACCTGTAATTGCGCCCCCATATCGAGTTTTCCCGGTATTTGCATAATCACCGAAAGTTCCCTTAATATCCTCTTCATATTCATCCCATAAAGGCAAGGGCCAGACATAGTCTCCACTTTTTTCACCTAATTCTCTCAAGAGCTTTTCCAGTTCTTCATCCCTGGTAAAAATCGCTGAAGCCCTCTGACCTAAAGCAATCATCGCCGCTCCTGTTAAGGTTGCAATATCCACAACTAATTTCGGATTATATCTCTTTGCATAAGTCAGCGCATCAGCAAGGATAATCCTTCCTTCAGCATCGGTACTTAAAACCTCAATTGTTTTGCCGGACATGGATTTTAGTATATCCCCGGGTCGGTAGCTGGAGCC